>CAZNQN010000094.1:0-8185 GCA_964574925.1 uncultured Phycisphaeraceae bacterium
TGCGGCGTAGCGGCGACGCACTGGTGGTGACGAGTCCCGCGACCGTGCAGGCGATCGACCTATTGACGGGATTGACCGTCTGGTCGGTCGACGCGCCGGCGGAGCCGAACTTCGTGTGGACGGGACTGACGGCGGAATTCGTCCTGGCGCTGCACGATCCGGGGGAGGGGAAGGAAGGGACGATCTATTTCTACGACCGCGACCCGCTCGCGCCGGCGTCCGGGGGAAGCCGATCGCTGAAGGTCGTGCCGCTTTCCGATCTGCGGGCGGTCCTGCCGGTCGACGGGGGGCTGATCCTTCAGGCGGGGAACGTCATCCACGGCTGGACGACGGAACGGCGGTAGCCGGTCGTTGACGCCTGCACGCATCTTGGCCGAGCGATCGGGCGCCGAGGGGATTATTCGTTTCCCGAGGCGGCGAAGTGTTTCGCCCAGAAGGTTTCGAAGGTGCGGGCGAAGAAGTGGAGCATCTGGGAAACGATGCCCTGGCGATAGTAGAACTTCTTGGGGCGGGAGCGAAGGATGACCTCCTTGGTGATCGTGCTCGTGCCGCGGAGGACGGTCAGCGTGAGTCGGGCGCCGGGTCCGCGGACGCGGATCGATTCGCCGAAGGAGAGGTTCGATCGGAGACTCTTGTCGGGGATGGGTTCGCCGTCAACTTCGACGATGACGTCCTTGGCCTGCAAGCCGGCGGCTTCGGCGGCCGTCCCTTCGATCACCTGCGTGATGAAGATGCCGACGTGCCCCTGCTGGATGCGGGGATCCTTGTCCGGACCGAGCGGTTCGCCCTGGCGAATGCCGAGGAAGGCATTGCGCCCGTAGACGAAGTGCTGGAGGTAGGCCTCGCGGACGACATGCTCGATCTGGAGTCGCAGCTCCAGACTGGGGCTCGAGCGGTAGGCGTCGCGCAACAGGTAGAAGACCTGCGGGCCGAGGTCGATGAGTCGCTGCGCGGAGGCCTTGCGGTCCTTAAACGACGGCGAATCCAGGGCGTCGATCAACCCGCGGACCTCGTCGGCGAAGGCGGGGTCGAGCTTCTGCTCGAAGACCTCGTCGAGCATGACGGAATCCTCGGGAGGCGGTTCCCAGGTGGGCAGGACCTGGGCCGATGCGAATCGCAGGCCGCTTCCGAGGAACAGAATCGCCGCAAGGATCCTGCAACGGTTTGAGCGCACGTTCGAGCGGGCGGCGCTCGAGACCTGGAAGGAAGAGGGCAGGATCGCGCGGTCTGGAGCATTTTGCAAAGACGTCGAGCGGGCATATCCCCACCGAATGCGGATGGAGTCCGGAGACATCGCGCGGGCTAAAGCCCGCGGCTCGGAATACACGTCGCGCGGGCTGAAGCCCGCGGCTCGGAATACGAAAACGAGACGACGCTCGATCACGCGAATGTTCCTCTCCCTGCGGCGGTTCGGTTTCACAGTCCTCTCGGCGATTTCCGGAAGACACGTCACGGTGTCGGTCCGAGCAGGCGTTGCAGTTCCCCGCATACGCGATCGACGTCCCGTTGCGTCAGTTCATGGTGGAACGGCAGCGCGATCGTCCGGGCGGCCAGCGCCTCGCAGCGGGGAAAGCTGCCCGGACGATATCCGAAGCGCTCCGCGTAGAACGGTTGCAGGTGGATCGGGGCGAAATAGTTGCTGCATCCGATCCCCCGCTCGCGCAGGGCGGCAAGCATCCGGTCGCGGTCGGTCCGGTCGTATTCGTCGCGGAGGCGAACCACCAGCACGAACCGGCTGATCGTCGCGTCCGGTTCCGCCTCCTGCCATTGCAGTCGCCGTTCGTCGGCCAGTCGCTGTCGATACCATTGATAGACCCGCTCACGGGCGGCGAGGATCTCGTCGATCCGTGCGAGCTGCGCCAGGCCCAGGGCGCATTGCATTTCGCCGAGGCGGTAATTGTATCCCAGGCGGGTGTGGGTGAGCCAGTCGCCGTCCTCGTCGCGGCCCTGGTTGCGGAGAGAGCGGCAGCGGCGGGCGAGCGATTCGTCGTCGGTGACGATCATGCCGCCCTCGCCGGTGGTGATCTGCTTGTTGGGATAGAATCCGAAGACGCCCGCGTCGCCCAGCGATCCGCACCGCCGGCCTTGGTATGCACTGCCGAGTGCCTCGCACGCGTCCTCGAGGATGAGCAGGTTGCGCGAGCGGGCGATCTCGCGCAGGGCGTCGAGGGGGGCGGGCACGCCGAACACGTCGACGGGCAGCAAGGCGCGCGTGCGGGGAGTGATCGCGCGTTCCACCTCGGCCGGGTCGATGTTCCACGTCCGCGGGTCGATGTCGGCGAACACCGGTTTCGCCCCCGTCATCAGGATCGCGTTGCTGGAGGCGATGAAGGAAAACGGGGTGGTGACGACTTCGTCGCCGGGGCCGAGATTCCAGGCGGTCAGCACGGTGTGGAGAGCGGCCGTTCCGCTGGAACACGCCACCGCATGCGCCGTGCCGCAATAGGCGGCGAAGGCGTCCTCGAAGGCGGTCAGCTTCGGCCCCAGGCTCAGGTGCGGGGTGCGGAGCACGGCGGCGACGGCGTCGATTTCCGTCTCGGTGAGGTTGGGGCGGGCGAGGGGAATCGGAGTCGTCATGGGATCGCGTGGGCTTTCGTCCGGTCGGCCCGGAACCATTCGTCTCGATCATGGCACGGGGCGCGACGGACGATTATAGTAACAACGGTGCCGGATCGGTAGGCCGGGACGCGGTCACGGCGCGGCGCCGTTTCCCGGTCTCGACGATGATTCCGGCGCCGGACACCCGGTTCCATGAAAGCGACCGCCATGAGCAAAACGCCTCCGCGAAGCCGACGTCCGTCCGTCCCCCGCCCGCTGTTGCTGACCGCGGCGCAATGGCGGGAGGCCGTCCGGAACCGCACGGCGTCCGTGGGGATCATCGGCATGGGGTACGTGGGTCTTCCGCTGGCGCGAACGTTCTGTGCGGCGGGGTTTACCTGTCTGGGGTTCGACATCGACCGGCGGAAGGTCGATGCGCTCAATGCGGGGCGAAGTTACATCAAGCATATTCCGTCCGATCTGATCCGCCGGCTGGTGCACGAGGGTCGGTTCCGGGCGACGGCGGAGGGGACGTCGCTGCGGGAGGCGGACGCGGTGCTCATCTGCGTGCCGACGCCGCTGACGCCCTCGCGGGATCCGGACATGACCTACGTGGAGAGCACCGCGCATCTGATCGCCGACCACCTTCGCCGGGGGCAGTTGATCGTGCTGGAATCCACGACGTATCCGGGGACGACGCGCGAGCGGGTGCTGCCCATCCTGGAGAGCAGCGGGCTGAAGGTGGAGAAGGATTTCTTCCTGGCGTACTCGCCGGAGCGGGAGGATCCGGGGCGGACCGATCATACGACGGAGACGATCCCGAAGGTGGTGGGGGGGATCGGGCCGAAAAGCCGCCGCATCGCCGACACGCTGTACGGGGCGGCGGTGGCGCGGACGGTGCCGGTGTCGAGCTGCGAGGTGGCCGAGGCGTGCAAGATCCTCGAAAACGTCTACCGCGCGGTCAACATCGCCATGGTCAACGAGCTGAAGATGCTGCTAGCGCGGATGGACGTGGACGTGTGGGAGGTGATCCGGGCGGCGTCGACGAAGCCGTTCGGCTTCCAGCCGTTCTATCCGGGGCCCGGTCTGGGCGGGCACTGCATCCCGATCGACCCGTTCTACCTGGCGTGGAAGGCGCGGCGGCACGGGCTCAGCACGCGGTTCATCGAGCTGGCGGGCGAGATCAACCGGGCCATGCCGGACTACGTCATCGACCGGCTGGTCGAGGCGCTCAACCGGCGGCGGAAGGCGCTGAACGGTTCGAAGATTCTCGTACTGGGGCTGGCGTACAAGAAGGACGTGGACGATATCCGCGAATCGCCCTCGATCGAACTGATCGAGCGCCTCAAAGCGGGCGGCGCCAAGGTGGACTACAACGACCCGCACGTCCCGCGCACGCATCCGCAGCGGGAACACGATCTGCGCATGGTGAGCAAGAAGCTGACGGCGCGCATGTTGCAACGGTACGACTGCGTGCTGATCGCGACGGACCATTCGGCCTACGACTACGAGTGGATCGTCCGCCACGCACGGCTCGTCGTCGATACGCGCAACGCCACCGCCGGCGTCAAGACGGGGCGGCGAAAGATCGTCAAGGCGTAGACCGCCATGCGGTCGCCCGCTCGCGGGCGGGTTGATGGGGACTTTCGGCGTTGACTATACTCCCGCCGGCGGAGGGCGGGAACGAAGCCCCGTGGAAACCGGATATCTCAAACAAGGAACGAGGTCATGAAGAGCATGAAAGCCCAGGCCGCCGTCGAGTCGGCGGCGATGGGCGGTCGGGAACACATCGAACTGGTGGAGACGTATGCCGCGCACAACTATCACCCGCTTCCGGTGGTGGTGGCGAAGGCGGATGGCGTCTGGGTGGAGGACGTGGAGGGCAAGCGGTACATGGACATGCTGGCGGCGTATTCGGCCGTCAACTTCGGGCACGGTCACCGCGACCTGATCGCGGCGGCGAAGGAACAGCTCGACCGGGTGACGCTCACCTCCCGCGCGTTCCACAACGATCAGCTCGGACCGATGGCGCGGGAGCTGGCGCAACTGTGCGGGATGGAGGCGATCCTGCCCATGAACACCGGCGCCGAGGGGGTGGAGACGGCCATCAAGACCGCCCGCAAATGGGGCTACAAGATCAAGGGGGTTCCGGAAGGCAAGGCCAAGATCATCTGCTGCGAGAACAACTTCCACGGGCGCACCACGACCATCATCAGCTTCAGCACCGATCCGCAGTGCCGCGACGGGTTCGGGCCGTTCACGCCCGGCTTCGAGATCATCCCCTACGGCGACATCGACGCCCTGCAGCGCGCCATCGACGACCACACGGTGGCGTTCCTCGTGGAGCCCATCCAGGGGGAGGCGGGAATCATCGTTCCGCCGGACGGGTACCTGAAACGGGCCCGCGAGGTGTGCAGCGAACGGAACGTGCTTTTCATCGCAGACGAGATCCAGTCCGGTCTGGGGCGGACGGGGTATACGTTCGCGTGCGAACACGACGGGGTGAAACCGGATATCTTCATCCTGGGCAAGGCGCTGGGCGGGGGGATCCTGCCGGTGTCGGCGATCGTCTCCAGCCGGGAGATCCTCGGCGTCTTCCATCCCGGCGACCACGGCAGCACGTTCGGCGGCAACCCGCTGGCGTGCGCGGTCGCCCGCAAGGTGATCGAGATCCTCAAGACGGGCAGGTATCAGGAGAACGCCCGCCAGGCCGGCGCCTATCTGCTGGAACAGTTGCGGGCCATCGGTTCCGATAAGATCAAGGAGATCCGCGGGCGCGGGTTGTGGGTGGGGATCGAGTTCAAGGTCGAGGCCGGCAAGGCCCGCGACTATTGCGAAAAGCTCCTCCACGAAGGCATGTTGTGCAAGGACACGCACGAGCAGACGATGCGGCTCGCCCCGCCGCTTTGCATCACGAAGGACGAGCTCGACTGGGCGCTGGAGCGTCTCCGCAAGGTGCTGCGCTGAGTGGTCCCGCATCCGCCGGGTTTCTCCATGTCGCATCGGCCGGGCGGGGACGGCGCGCTTCCCGACAACGAGCGCGAACTTCAAGCCCGCGGTGCGGAATCGTCGGAAACCGGAAGCGGTGTTTCAAAACGTCACTCGTGGACCGGAGGGGTAGTGTTCCACAGAGCCGCGACCGCCTGTGCCTGTTCGCATGGAACGCACAGGCAGGTGCGCGGGCACGCAATGAGACATGTGAGAGCGGTCGTTGCTCACTGCCGACCGCGGTCATCAACCTGGACCGCCCGGCGGAACGAGGATTGGAACCGTTGCCGAGGAGAGCGCAGATGTTCACGGACGAACCAAGCGAAGAGCGGGCGGGTTCCCGTATGAAGCCCCAACGAACGGTCCGGCGCGGGCGGGGCCGTCGATGGCGGAGGCGGCGTTGGGTGGTGTTCGGTATGGCGGTGGCCGCGGGGTGTTCGGTTCCCGCGCCTCCGGACCCGGGAACCGGCGGTTCGAACGGCACGGGGGGATCGAGCGATGCGAACGGTTCGGGCGGATCGGACGGCACGAACGAAGCGGAGTGGGAGCGATTGAAGGAGGCGGTCACCCTCGTGGTGGCGCTGCCCGAGGAGTACGGCACGCCCTACCGGCAGGCGAACAGCACGCTTGCGTGGGAAGACGGGGTCTACATCAGCCGGGACGGGCTGTGGTTGTATGCGTTCTATGCCCCGATGGACATGCTCACGTACGCCCTGACCTCGAGCGGGGAGGGCGGGTGTCCCGATCCCGACGATATCGCGTCCTTTCTGCGCGGTCCGACGCTGGGGATGGACTTTACGACCAACCCGTGGGGCTGTGCGATGGTGGTGCACAGCGACATCGCCGTCGCCCACCGCGCGAGCCTGGACGAGGATTTCCCGGCGTGGCAGATCGCGGACGTTTCGCAGCCGGCGACCTTTGAGAACGGTTTCGTGGCGGCGGCGAACGAAGACGGCACGTTGGACGTGGTCTTCGCCCGCACCACCGACGACCGGGAGGACGATCTGTTCTGGATTCGCGGCACGGTGCAAAACCCCCCCGCGGGCGCGGAACAGCCCATGCCCGACCCGATCAACTCCGCCGGGCAGGAGGACAATCCGCATCTGGAGCGCATCGACGCCAACACGCTGATCCTGCTCTTCGACAACCACGGGATCGGGGATCCGGTCACCACGATCAAGTACGCGATCAGCCGGGATGACGGGATCACGTGGTCCGTGCCGGCGGAGCTGGGCAGCCCGATCAACGTCGGTCCCGACGACCTGCACGGGCATCTGTGGTTCGACGGACGGGACTGGTGGTTGTACTTCGCCAGCGACCGGGAGGACGGCGTGCTCTCCATCTATCGCAGCAAACATAATTCGCCGGGCGACCTTCTCGACCGGTTCGACGACTGGGGACCGGTCGAGAAGGTCATCGCCGTGGGCGAGGTGACCAACGGTTTGGGGACGGTCGGCGGCGTCGGAGACCCGACGCTGACGGCGTCCGGCGACATCAGTTTCACGGTGGTCTATTGCCGGACCGATCCGGCGAGCGACACCGATCGTTGCGACATCGACCCGTGGTTTCTGCCGCGGAAGTGATTCCGATAGGAGACGGTTCCCGTCGCGTGTTTCGGAAAGGAGGGATCGCCGGTGAGCGTTGATCTGCGAGGTCGTCATTTTCTGTCCATGCTCGATCTGTCGGGCGAGGAGATCCTGGCCGTTCTGGACGAGGCCGATCGGTTGAAACAACGGTTCCGCGCGGTTCACGGATCGGCGGCAAGCGCAGCGGCGGCGGGAGAACACCCGTTCCCGAAACCGCTTGCGGGCAAGACGCTGGCCATGATCTTCCAGAAACCCTCCCTGCGGACGCGCGTTTCGTTCGAGACGGGGATGACGTTCCTGGGCGGCCACGCGATCTACCTGTCGCCCACCGACATCAGCCTGGGAAAACGCGAGACGACCGAGGACATCGCGATCGTGCTCTCCCGCTATGTGGATCTCATCATGGCCCGCGTGTTCGGGCACGAGATCGTCGAGGAGCTCGCCCGTCACGCCGCCGTTCCGGTGATCAACGGGCTGAGCGATCACGAGCATCCCTGTCAGATCCTGGCCGACTTCCAGACCATCCGCGAGCGGAAAGGGCGGCTTAAAGGGTTGCGATGCTGTTTCATCGGGGACGGCAACAACGTGGCCCATTCGTTGATGCTGGGGGCCGCCCGCGTCGGCATGCACATGACGGTCATCTGCCCCGAAGGGTATGAACCGAAGGAGGCGGTCACGGAACAGGCGACCGAGATCGGCGGCTCCACGGGCGCGACCATCGGCGTTGCTCACGAACTCGCCGCCGCCGACGGTGCCGACGTGCTCTACACCGACGTATGGGCGTCCATGGGGCAGGAGGCGGAAGCGGAGGCCCGTCGCCGCGTCTTTCAGCCCTATCGCATCGACGCTGCGACGATGACACGCGCCCGGCCGGACGCGATCATCCTCCACTGCCTGCCCGCTCATTACGGAGACGAGATCGATTACGAGACGTCGCGGACGCCGAACTCGGCCATCTTCGACCAGGCCGAAAACCGCCTCCACGCCCAGAACGCCCTGATGGTGATGCTGGCGGGCGCCCGGTAGCGCATGTCTCGAACACATGGACCGCACGGTTTCCCCGTCGGATGCGG
>CAZNQN010000095.1:0-8071 GCA_964574925.1 uncultured Phycisphaeraceae bacterium
CGAGCGCGCGAGTCGGAACACGAACACGAGAACGGCGCTGGGGATCATTCCTTACCCTACCCTCCGGTTCCTCCATTGTCTCCGTGCAAGCCTTTCGATGCTCGCCCGTCGGCGGGCCCAAGCGCGGCGGAGGGTTCGTCAAGGCGAGGCGCCGACTCGCGCCCCGCGTGGATGCGCCGCCCGCACCGCGGCGCTTGGAAGAGGATCGAGTCTCACGGAGGCTGGGGATCGGTCTCGGTGCCGCGCCGCAGGAAGCGGGCCAGATGCTCCTCGAACGGATCCGACCAGTGCAGATCGTCGAATCTTACGTCGCCTACGGGAAGCAGGTGTCGATCAAGCAGGATGCGCACGATCCCCATCGCCGCCACGCGGTGTCCCACGGCGTCGGGATGCAGCAGATCGCGGAACAACGTGTACCGCCAGGCGCGGCGGGCCTGGACGAAAACGGGAGCCAGATCGCCGGCGGAAAGCCCGTTGCGTTGCGCCTCCTCCATGATGCGCTCATGTACGTCGCGCAGCGAGTATTCCGGCTCCGTCTCGATAAAAGAAGGCGGGAACACCACGACCAGTGTTTTCGCGTCGCCCGTCCGCGCCACCTCCGCCAGCCGGCGCAGTCCTCCCGTCACGCGGCCCCACGTCTTCGGCTCGTGATGGATGCGACGAATGTAGTCGGTGTGCCCCCGACGGAAAAAGGCGTCCACGACCGGATCGGTCTCGTTCTCCCCGGGCGGCGTGGGCGGGCGGAGCGTGAGCTGATAGCCGAGCAGAAACAACCGGCTGTGGGAAAGCATCCGCATAAGGCCGCGGGAGAACGTCTCCCGCCAGGTGCGCTCCGCCTCCGCCTGCATCCGGCGAAGCGCCTCCAGCTCCACGCTGAAGGTCAGCGGATCGTTGAGGACGTAGCCGTACAGCAGCAGATCGGGTTGAAAGGGAAGGGCCTTGACGCGGGCGGCTTCCACGATCTGCTCGATGTTGTATCCCACCACCCCCAGGTTCATCACCTCGAAGCGCATCCGGTCGCCGAACTGCTCGTTCAGCATCTTTTCCAGTTGCTTGGGATAGGCCTGCGTCTGTTTGTATCCGAATCCGTAGGTCACGGAATCTCCCAGCGCGGCGATGCGGAAAACGCCGGGCGGTTTCGGTTTCGAAAACTCCCGATCGCGCATCCCGGCCGAGTTGATCCGCATCCCCCAGTCCGGCGCGTTGGGCACCAGTTCGTATTTCAGAACGGGATTGCTGCTGAGCCGGTAGTTTTCTCCGTAGATGATGTTGACACCGGGTCGCCACCCGAACAGGCGAAGACCGATCTCCGCCAGCACCAGCGCCGCGACGGTGCCGAAGAACACGCCGGCAAGGATGAGTCGGAACCGGCGGGCGGGTCGCGGCTGGGCGTCGGAGGAGGCGTCGCGTTCCGTCACGGCATCAAACGGCCTTGAAATGCTCGAACGACTGCCGGCAGGCGTGACAGTAATGAATCGATCGGCATAGCGTCGGGCCGAACATCGTCTCCAGCTCCGTGTCCGTCGAGTCGCAGTAGGGGCAGGGCACCCGCTCGATCTCCGGCAGGGACTGGGCGCCGCAGCGCGGACCGGGCGGCGCCAGACCGAATGCCTTGAGCTTTCGCCGTGCCTCCTCGCTGAGACGGTCCGTCGTCCAGGGCGGATCGTAGACGACGCGGACGGTCACCGACGGTTCCCCCGCCGCCCGCACCGCCTCGACCATCTCGCGCCGCAAAACGTCCAGCGCGGGACACCCGGCGAAGGTGGGCGTCATGTCGATCGTCACGCCGCTCTCGTCGATGTGGACGTCGGCCACGATGCCCATCTCCAGCACGTTGAGCACGGGGATCTCCGGATCGAGGACCGTCTCCAACGCGCGATACACGCGCGCGAGTCGTTCCGTCGAGGAAGCGGAGGAGGGCGTCACCATTGGGCCGAAGGGTCGATGTTGTGCACCAGTTGCAGATCGTCGAGCAACTGTTTGAGGGCGTCGGGATGACGGCCGACCCGCCCGCCGTGGACGGGTTCGACCGGATCAGGCACGGAGAGTCCGGCCTCGTCGAGGACGGGCGCGACGGCCGATTCCCACTCCCGCTTCAGTTCCCCCTCTTTCGGACAGATGCCGTGCTGGGCGAGGGTTTCGTCCGCCGAGGTCGGCTCGAACAGACCGAGCGCGTGCGGATAGACCCGCTGAAGGGCTTCCTGCATGCGGCGACGACTTTCCTCCGTGCCCTTGCCCAGCCGCAACACCCATCCCCGCCCGTGCATGAGGTGATACTTCTCCTCGCTGCGGAGCTTGGCGGCCAGTTGGGCGAGCGGGGCGAGCGTGCTTCCCGCCAGCGCCGTGAGGCGGACGGTCTCGGCCGCGTCGTACAGAAACTGCCGCATGATGCAGAATCCCCAGTCGCGATCGTTGGGCAGGCTTACGAGCGACGCGCATCGGAACGCTCGCGGCTTCCGCGTGAACGCAAGCGTGTCCGGGTCGCCCTCGCCGAGCGCTTCGAGCATCTGGTAGTACGCCCGCGCGTGCCCCATCTCGTCCTGGGCCATGGAGGAAAACGCCACGTCCTCCTCCAGAATGGGCGCCAGCCCCGTCCATTCGGAATCCCGGTGGCCGATGACCAGTTCATCGTCGGCCAGGCGATAGAGCAGATCGACGACCGCCGCACGAACCGCACCCGGCAGGGAGTCGAGTTGCTCGAACGTCGTCACGACGGGTCTTCCCCCTTGGCCGCTGTCTGTCGCGGATTCTTGGGCGTGAGGTATCCCCAGGACTCGCGGTAGCTTTTGTCCACGGCCGGTTCGAAGATGTCCGCATCTTCGTAGCGGCTGGCGGTGATGGCCTCGGCGGGCACGACCCACAGGTTGACGCAGGCCTGCCGGCGAGCGTACTGCTCCTTCGCAAGCAGCAGCGCCATCTCCGCGTCCGGTGCGTGGACGGACCCCACATAGACATGGGGCTCCCCCCTTGCCTGCTGATGAAAGACTTCAAACACGGGCCACTGCGTATCGCTCACGATCGTCCCGTCCCGCTCAGAGCGCCGGACCCCACCGGCGACCGTAAACCCTCCCCACTGCGGGAAAACTTCCGTCCTGTCCGGCGCGGTTCGGTCTCATCCGGGCATCTCAACATGCGCCCAGCCATGATAGACTGCGGACACCGCACCGGCAAGCCTTTCGGGACCTTCCCCGTTGCGAAGCAGGAACCGAAGCGAAACCCCAGGAATCACAGACGCGGCTGCGGAGCCGCTCTGTTGCGATCATCGCCCGTCCGGTCACCGGATGATCCTTCTCCACACGGTCGAACGGTGCGCCTTTCTCCGCCCTGGCATCCGCCCGCAAAACTCGTCACAATGAACGTCCGCATCGACACCCGATGTCGTTGTCGGGCCGCGGATTCGCATCGGAGAAGCAGGCGGACAGGGATGAACCCGACCCCCTGCGGAGAAAGACTCATGACGAAGCACGGAATTGCAAAGTCGGGACGAACAGGAACCACGGCGGTGGCGTGGATGCTGGTGGGAGGAATGATGACCTCCGCCGCTTCCGGGGGAGAGCACCCGCTCCGCCTTCGTGACCGGACGGACCTGACCTCGACGATCCGGGCATTCGTCACGAAGCGACTGCCCGACTGGGTGGCGCTGTATCGTCAATGCCATACCCATCCGGAGCTTTCGTTTCAGGAACACGAGTCGGCCGCGCGCATCGCCGAGCGGCTCCGGCAGGCCGGCTACACGGTGACGACCGGTGTGGGACGGACGGGCGTGGTGGGCGTGCTGCGCAACGGCAAGGGACCGACGGTGCTGATCCGCGGCGACATGGACGCCCTGCCCGTCACGGAGGAGACCGACCTCCCCTATCAAAGTCGCGTCAAGGCCAATACGCCGGACGGTCGATCCGTCGGCGTCATGCACGCCTGCGGGCACGACATTCACCAGACGAACCTGATCGCCACGGCCGAGACGCTCGCCGCCCTGCGGGACCGCTGGCGGGGAACGCTGGTCATGATCGCCCAGCCGGCGGAGGAGATCGGCGCCGGGGCACGGGCCATGATCGAGGACGGATTGTTCACCCGGTTCCCGAAGCCCGACTATTGCCTGGCGCTGCACGTTTCCGCGGGACATCCGGCCGGGGTGGTTTCATATACCCCCGGGTGGGCGCTGGCCAACGTGGACTCGGTCGATATCACGATCTTCGGCCGCGGCGGACACGGTTCGCGTCCGCACGAGGCCGTCGACCCGGTGGTGATGGCGGCGCATGTGGTGGTCGCGTTGCAGACGATCGTCAGCCGTCGTCTCGATCCGACGGAACCGGGCGTTATCACGGTCGGCTCGATTCACGCCGGCTCCAAACACAACATCATCCCCGACGAGGCCAGGCTCCAGATCACCGTCCGTTCCTACAAGGACGAGGTCCGCCGCCTGTTGCTGGACGGTATCCGCGAGGTGACGGTCCATACCTGCCGGGCGCTGGGGGCGGAGCGGGATCCGATCGTGCACGTTCGGGAGGAGGAGTTCACGCCGGCGACCTACAACGATCCGGAGCTGACGGCGGGGGCGGTGAAAATCTTCCGGCGTCTGCTGGGGCCGGATCGGGTGGTCGAGCGTCCGCCGGTGATGGGCGGAGAGGATTTCGGACGCTATCCCCGCACGCTGAAGGTTCCGGGGTTGATCTTCTGGCTGGGCAGCGTGCCGCAGGATCGGTACGAAAACAGCGTGAAGGAAGGAAAACCGCTGCCGTCGCTGCACTCCGGCAAGTACTATCCCGATCCCGAGCCGACGCTGCGCACCGGCGTGACGTGCATGACGTCGCTGGCACTGGCACTGCTGGAATCGGTGCCATAGAGCATTTCTCGTTGTTGTGTTCCGAGCCGCGGGCTTGAGGCCCGCGCGATGGAAGTGGGCTCCATCCGCATCCGATGGGGATGGGACGGATTCACGGTCCAGAGCAATGCGCTAGTTGTCCTGGGCATGGGGCGGGGACTCGACCACGGGGAGGGAGACTTTTCCGGCGTCGTTCCGGTCCGGCCTGTTCTCCTGCGTGTCCGCCGCGTCAGAAGGCGCCTCGTCGGTCGATTCGGATTCCTCCTCGTCGAGGTGGACTTCTTCCAGGTCGGTGCCGTCCACGTCGCGGCGAAGCAGGCAATAGATGACCGTCGAGCCGGAGAAGTAGAAGGAGGCGAGGAAGGACCACATCAAGCCGATCACGAGCAGGACGAAGCAACCGATCAGCACGGCCGAGAAGTCCTCGTACCAGGCAAGCTGCGACCAGTCGGGCGGTCGGTACAGATTGTTGGGTCCGCCGAGGGGCCAGAGCAGCGCCAGCTTGCTGACGGGGTGTTCCGCGTCGCCACGCGGCCACCATCCGAACGGGGACGTCCCGAAGGAGACGAAAACCCGCGTCAGCTTGAGCATCAGAAAGGTGAACAGATTGACGAAGAGCCAGCAGACGGCCGCGTAAACCACCGTCAGGATCACGTACAGGATCCACTTCCAGGGCTTGGAGAAGGGATAGGAAAGCCCGCGGGAGAAGGCGTCGAAGGCGTCGGAGCCTTCCACCGCCACGCAGGGCCAGAACAGACTTCCGCCGACGAAGACGCCGACGACGAGCATGGCCAGGATGAACCCGCCGACCAGCGCCAGGGGGAACGCCAGCGCCCCGATCAGGTCGCCGAGGATGGGAATGCGCAGCACCATCCCGCCGAGGACGAGCGCAAGGGCGGTCACCCCCATCAGGATCAGCGGGATGCAGGGGGCCATCAGGAACCCGCCGACCAGTTTATCTCGGGCATAGCGGAGAGCGGTCCCCGCAGTCTGTTTCTCGTCACGGGCGAACTGGACGGCGGCCAATCGACAGATCGCCCCGCCCGCGTAGGACCACAACAGCAGCAACCCGGCACCGAAAACGAGCGAATAGAGCGGGTGGGAGGCGACCATCCACCAGACGCCGTAGACCATGCCGGCAAGGTTCTCGAGAGGCTGGGCGGTGGAATGGGTCTCCATGTAGGAACCGATGGTGGTTCCCGCCGCCACCGAGGCGCCGGGGATGGAGGAGCCGAGCAGACCCAGAATGCAGCGCCGCTGGTGATCGCGCCAGACGTGGAAGATGCCGTACTCTCCGGCCGGCTCTTCGTAGGGCGCGTCCAGATGGCGGGCGAGGATGAACTGGGAGATGGCGTCGCGGGCGACACCGCCGTGCGTCATCCACACGGCATCCAGCAGCCAGCCGAACAGAAAGGTCACAATGATGGCGGTCAGCCCGATGCCCAGTTTGGCCGGTTGCACCGCCAGTCCGAGCGTGCGGAAGATGTGCAGCAGCCCGCTGGCTTCGATCCAGTCCCGTCCGGTGCTCGCTTCCGGTTGCTGGGTCATGCTTTCGCTCCTGGGCGGTGGGGCGGCCGAACCGTCCGCCCTGCCGTTTCGCGCAGCCTACCGTTGTCCCCGTAGGCTGACAACGGGGCGGCCCGAGGCGGGGGCATCGGGCGAAACGAGCCGATGGAGGCGGGTTGCGTGTGCGACCCTGGCCCCCCTTGTTCCGGGGTGCCGCCTTCGAGCCCGGCGGATTCTGCTTTCCCGCAGGGCCTTCCGGGCCGATGAATCGGCAGCGGGCGGGGCCAAAAACGGACGGGCTCCCCGTCCGGGGTGCGAGTCGAAGGTCTGTCCCGCGACATCGCGGGGGTACGTTCGCGGTTCACCGTGCACGGAAATGAAATAAGTCGACCGGTCTTGCCGGTTGGAGGCGGATGGTTTGGCGTAACGTCACGCGGGCGGCAGGCCCACGCCTCGGATCACGAAAACCGGACTGGCCGGACCGCAAGGAGCGAAGTATGCTGAATGTAATGGCCGGACGAGTGACGCAGGATCCCGATCGGGCGGAAACGCAGGAGTGGATCGACTCGCTGCGGGCGGTGGCGGAAAGCGCCGGGCGGGACCGGGCAAGGTATCTGCTCGGGCAACTGATCGACTGGGGCAAGCGACACGACATCGTCGCTCCCTTCACCGCCAACACGCCGTACGTCAACACCATCCCGCCCGAACGGCAACCCCCCTATCCGGGCGACCGCGCGATCGAACGCCGCATCAAGAGCATCATCCGCTGGAACGCAATGGCGATGGTGGTGCGGGCGAACCGGCGGTCGTCCGGAATCGGCGGCCACATCTCCACGTTCGCCTCGGCAGCCACGCTGCTGGAGGTGGGGTTCCATCATTTCTTCCGCGCGCACACGAAGGAGCAGGTGGGCGACCAGATCTTCATCCAGGGACATGCGGCGCCGGGGATCTACGCCCGCGCCTACGTGGAACGGCGGCTCGACGCCCGTCACCTGCACAACTTCCGGCGGGAACTGGCGGAAGGCGGCGGGCTGTCCTCCTATCCGCACCCGTGGTGCATGCCCGATTTCTGGGAGTTCCCGACGGTGTCGATGGGACTGTCGCCGATCACCGCCATCTACCAGGCGCGCTTCAACCGCTACCTCCAGGACCGGGGTCTGAAGGACACGTCCGGCTCGCGGGTGTGGGCGTTTCTGGGCGACGGGGAAATGGACGAGCCGGAGGCGCTGGGGGCGATTACGCTGGCGGCCCGCGAGGAACTCGACAACCTCGTCTTCGTGGTCAATTGCAACCTCCAGCGTCTCGACGGTCCGGTGCGCGGCAACGGCAACATCATCCAAGAGCTGGAAGGGGCGTTCCGCGGAGCGGGGTGGAACGTCATCAAGGTGATCTGGGGAGAGGACTGGGATCCGCTGCTGGCTGCGGATACGGAGGGATTGCTCGTCCAGCGCATGAACGAGACGCTCGACGGGGAGTGGCAGAAGTACACGGTGGAGTCGGGCGCGTACTCGCGGGAGAAGTTCTTCGGCACCGATCCGCGGCTGCTGAAGCTGGTCGAACACTTGAGCGACGAGCAGATCCGCAAGCTGCGCCTGGGCGGACACGACCCGGTGAAGGTGTACGCGGCGTACAAAGCGGCGTGCGAGACGGAAGGTCGGCCGACGGTGATCCTCGCCCGCACGATCAAGGGGTACGGGCTGGGCGAGGCGGGCGAGGGTCGCAACATCACCCACCAGCAGAAGA
>CAZNQN010000096.1:0-8057 GCA_964574925.1 uncultured Phycisphaeraceae bacterium
AGCCGACGTCCTCCGCCGCCCGGCAGACCGGCGGATAATGCCCGAACTCCGGCGCCTCCCGCCCCCGCTGAAGGATCACCCGCAACGGTTCCCGCCGGATGTTGCCGTAGCTGACCTGAATGAACGGGCACGGCAGGACATCGCCGTAGGGGCTTAAGTACGCCTTTTCCCGCATGGCCGGGCAACCCTGTTCCTTCCAGTTGGACTCGAAGTCCGTGCGCAGGAAGGGGTATTCCCGCATGAGGTCGTTGAGATACCGCCGGTCCTCCGGCGTGAGCATGACGTCCTCCCGCCCGGCCCAGCGTCCGATGGGGACGGCCAGGGTGATGAATCCGTTGACGCCCCGTTCGCCGATCAGGCGGACCAGGCGTAGCGTGCTCTCGCCGCGCAGGGTCTGATGCGACACGCAGAAGACGACGGCACAGGAAAAGCCCTTCTCGATCGCCCGGTCCAGACCGGCAAGGGCGGACGCGAACGCCCCCCGCTTGCCCCGGAAGACGTCGTGCTCGGCCGGGTCGGCGCTGTCGAGGCTGATGCACAGCGAACGGACCCCCGCGTCGTGCAGGCGATCCACCTTTTCCTCCGTCAGCAGCGTGCCGTTGGTCTGGATGGAGATCATGTTCCACGCCGGGCGGAAGATGCGGATCAGCTCAAACAGATCCTTCCGCAACAACGGCTCCCCGCCGGTGAAATGGAACACGGTGCACCCGCAACCCATCGCCTCCCGCACGAAGCGGCGGTACTCCTCGTGCGTGAGAGGTTGCGACCGCGGGCGGACCAGCTCCGCCGCCGAACAGTGCACGCAGGACAGATTGCACGCATAGCCGAGCGCCACGTCGAAGAACCGGAACGGACGGCGGTCCAGCAGGGCGACCTTCAGATACGCCCCGGCCATGCGGGCGAGCATCGGCCAGCGCCGCGGGGAGGGCGGAACCGCGCCTACGATCTTCAGATTCGCCCAGAACGTCGACAGGGATCGCATGACGGAATCTTCCCTCTTCGTTGCCGTCGGTCACGGAGCAGCGCTCCGCTACGGTGCATCCCGAAGGGCTCCCCGCGGATCGGTCGGCCCACCATCACCAGGGACTGTCCGAACGGAAGCCGGAGCAGACGCTCCAGTCCGTCCAGAATGGGCACGAGACGATTGAACCAGCGGGCGGGACGGGCCGGCAACTCCTCCCGCCCCAGCACGCGGGCGTACCACCACCATCCGAACAGCCCCAGCGCGTTCATGTAGAAGGAATGGACGATTTCGAGGTCGGCGGCCTCGAACGCCCGTTGCAGCGTCCGCCGGTTGTAGCGGCGGAAATGCCCCGCGGCGCGATCCATCCCGCCGAAGGCGAACATATGCGCCGGCACCAGGATCACCACCTGGCCGTCGCTGCGACACAGCCGCCCCATCCGCCGCAGGGCGTCCACGTCGTTCTCGATGTGTTCGAGCACGTTCATGCACAGGACCGTGTCGAACGAACGCTCCCGCACCGTCCGGTTGGGACACTCCGACAGCCAGTACCCGTAGAACCGGACGTTGAGATGGTTGTCGAAGAGGCGACGCGCTTTCTCCAGCGACGGCTCGAACGGTTCCAGTCCCACCACCCGCGGATGGTGGAGAAGGAACTGGATGATGTTCCCCGTCCCGCAACCGACCTCGCAGACCTCCCCGTGGATGAAGGGGCGCACGCGCTCGTAGAGCCACCGCGTGTAGGCGTCCAGCTCCTTGAGCAACGCCATGCGCACGTGGTTTTCCCACAGGGTGGCTTCCAGCGTCGTCGGGGGATCGATAATCTCCTGCGCACGCAGTGTCATCGCTTCGTCTTATCGGCACCTTCCGGAACAACATGAAGCCCCGCCAGGATCGCCCTCCGCCCGGCGCACGAACGGGCGACGTCGCAAGCCGGCCCGGACGACACCACCGCGGCAGGTCCCCGGTCCGCGGTTACATCGACGGGATTCCAAGGGCCGCGGACATACCGCAGTCGAGCACACCACGAGGCGCGAGCTCGATCTCGATTACCGGACCCGACGGGCGTCCGTTGTTCGCGTTACTGTTTATCGGAAGAAGCCCACCCGGCGAGGCGGATCACCCGCGTCTCCGATCCACATGTCGCCCCGAGATCAGACGTGTACCTGTCCGAAGGCGGTCGTGCTTCATGGTGAAGAAGGGAAAGATCCGACCCTGATCGTCATCCCATGGGTTCGACGGACCTGTTAAGTCAGGCACCGCCCCCCCACAGCATAGAACTAGGGTTTGAGCCCCGCACTGACTCGCGACGACGACTCGATCCTACGCCCCCCGACCACGGCGAACGGGCCCGATACCGTTGGCCACGACGAAGCCGTGTGAAGCAAAGGCAACTTTCCCCGGACTCCTCCCGATTTACTGCGCAGTTTTTCGGGATCGCAGACGCCATATACGGCCGCCCCGCAACGATGGGCACGACTTGTCACTCGGAGGGCATCTCGTGCGGGTTTCCAGCCGGATCAGCGGCTGAGGACGCACCATCCTCCTCGATCGGATGAGGCCAGCCCAGGATGTCGATGTGGTACCGCTTGCCGAAAAACGTCTGCTCGGTCTCGGAAATGTGCCCGAGATACCCGAGGACGAGAGCCGCCAGCACGCCGACCAGGCCCAGTCCCACGGCGAACGGTCGTTTCCGCGGGTGCCGTTCCTTGCTGCGGTCCAAGAACGGCCAGAGCAGAAGCAACAGGAACGGCACGGAACAGGCGAAGATCCCCAGCACCGCCCCCAGCGGTCCTTCGAAGTACTTGAGCAACTGGTAACTGGGCAGGAAGTACCATTCGGGCTTGATGTGTTCCGGTGTGTTGAGGGGATCGGCCGGGTCGCCGATGTCCCACGGCCAGACCACCGCCAGCGTCACCAGAACGGCGAACAGCAGGACGATCACCACCCCCTCCTTGGTCACGTGGACGGGATAAAACGGGATCCCCCGCTCCGGCGGAATCGGCTTCTCCTCGCCCACCGGTTCCAGCGTGGCCAGGTTGTTCAAGCGCATCAGGAACAGATGCACGGCGATCAACCCCGTCAGCAGCCAGGGAAGAATGATCACGTGCACGACGAAGAAACGCGACAGCGTCTCCCCCGTCACCGTGTCGCCGCCGCGGAGGAAATACTGGAGCCAGTGTCCGATCAGCGGAATCTTGTTGGCCGACTCCGTGCCGACCGTCGTCGCCCAGAAGGAGATCTGGTTCCAGGGCAGCAGATACCCGGTGAACCCGAACGTGATGGTCAGGATGAAGATGAAGACGCCCGTCACCCAGGTCAGCTCGCGCGGCTTCTTGTACGCCCCCATGAAGAACGTCCGCATCATGTGGAGCACCACCATCAGGATCATCAACGACGCTCCCCACGCATGCACCTGCCGATAGAGCCAGCCGAAGTGCACCTCGGCCGTGATGTACTGGATGGACTTGTGCGCCGCTTCCGGCGTCGGACGGTAATAGACCAGCAGCAAAATGCCGGTAATCGTCTGGCTGATGAACAGCAGCAGGGACAGACTGCCGAACACGTGGAGCCAGCTCGTATGCGGCGGCAGACGTTTGTGGATCTGCTTGTCGAAGAACCGCCGCGCGGTCTCCATGTCGTACCGCTCATCGAAGAACCGACGGATCCGCCCGCGCAAACCACTCCTCCTCCCGGTGCCTGTTCGTCGGGGGACGCCGGAAACCGGCCCGCCCTCACCGCAGACGGCCGACTCGTCCGCCTCCTCCGCCGCGAGCGCCTGCGTACCGACGGTCTCTCCTACGCCCATTCCGTTCCCTCCTAGGCCGGCACCACGACGACCTTGTTGCCGATCTCCTTGACCCGGTACGTCGGCAGCGGCTTGGGCGGCGGTCCCGCCACGACCGCCCCGTTGCGATCGAAAACCGCACCGTGACACGGGCAGAGGAACTCCTTCTTGTTGCGGTCCCACTTCACCAGGCACCCCAGGTGCGTACAGGCGGCGGAAAAGGCCGCAAACCCCTTCCGCCCGCGGACCACCACGACCGCCTTGCCGCCGACCTGGATCATCTTCGCCTCATCCACACCCATGTCGGCGGCCCCGGGGACCTCGGTCGCCTTCCCCCCGCCGCGGGCGGCGGGCCAAAGGTAAAGCAGTCCCGGAATCGCCAGGGCGAGCCCGGTGATCGCGGAGAACAGCGCGATCACGTAATCGAGAAAACCGCGTCGTGATGTCGTGTGTGCATCCTCGCTCACGGCCTTGTCACTCCGTCGATGCGCCCTTGCCGTCTTTGACCCATTCCGCCTTGAGCCGGCGGTACTTGATGTAGAGCACCAGCGCGAACATCAGCGCGAATGCCCACACCGGGACCAGCGCCTTGTAGCGCCACGCGAGGCTCTCCTCCAGCGCATCCAGCTCCCCGTTGACGCGCGTGCAGACGTCGTTGAGCTCCTTAACCTTGGCTTCGACCTTTTCGTTGCTGAGCGTGTGTTGCAACGGCGCCAGCCCGATCAGGATCGTTTTTGCATCCTCGAACAGGAAGCGCTGGCGATCCACCAGCAGCACACCCTTGCCCACGCGGTCGAGGCGCGCCCCGGTCTTCACGAAGGTCCGTTCCGCCTCGGCGATGGTATCGAGCAGACCGAGAAGCTTCGGCAGGCTCTCGTCCTCCTCGATGTCTTCGTGACACTCCGTACAGGTCGGCAAGACCCGCTCGATGATCTGCTTGGGAAACGGATGGATCGCCTCCGTCACCTCCTCATGCGACGGCGTACGGTTCGAACGCAGCAGGTGCGCGTACCGCCGGATCATCAACCCCGCCGGGTTCGTGATCCGCTGAATGTCGTGAAAGTGACGCCCCTCTCCGCCTCCGTGGCACTGCACGCAACCGTGGAACTCCTCCAGATTCGCGTGCACGCTGGTGGCGAAATTGGCGGCCGCATGCTGGTGACACTGTCCGCAGACGGCCCCCACACTGGCGAATCCGGGCGGCATGGCCGAATGGTTCCCGTGGCACGTCGCGCACGTCGGCGCCCCCGTGTCCTTCTGTTCCAGAAGCAATCGACCGTGCACGCTTTGGCGGTATTCCTCCACGATCTCCGCCGGCAGGCCGAACTCGCTCATCAACGCGGCGTTCGAATGGCATGCGCCGCACGTGTCCGGCACGTTGAGCGGATACGTCCGGCTGGACGGCTCATCGCCCGACTGGATTGCATGGGTGCCGTGGCAATCGATGCACACGGCCACCCGGTCGTCCCCCTTCTCCTTGAGGGTCTTCCCGTGCACACTCGTCCAGTACCGCATCAACTGGTCGGTCCGCAGCCCGTACGGGTTCATCCGTTCCACGTCGGCGTGACAGGTCCCGCACCGTTCCGGAATCTCCCGGCGGCTCGGCTTCCCCCGGAACGCTGAACCGTGATCGAAATGCATCGTCAGATCGGGCGACGCCAGCGCCTCGCGGAACCGGGCAAGCTCGGCTGCATTCACGTCGTAACCGTCCGCCCCGCCGTGACAATCCTGGCATCGAAGCGACGACCGATGGATGGAGGTTTCGAAATCCTTGGCCTCCGCCGTATGGCAAGAGGCACACGTCACCCGATCTTCCGAACGGGCCACCCCGACGAGGGCACCGAGCGCGAACGCCGCCCCCCACGCGGCGAGTCGACACACCGCTTTCGCCCCGTTCCACGGAGCCGGGACATGCAGCCGGCAGAATCCTCTTCCCGTCACTGCATTGTTTCTCCCAAGAGGATGCCGCTAGAAACACGGGCCCGACGACGCGTTCACCGCCGAAACCCGTAACACACCAATCGCCTCCAGTCAACGGCGATCAAACCCGCCCTGGAGGAGAATCCACGCAAAAACCGCGTGCGCACCGTCCTCACGGCTCAGCCCCGCCTCCGAAAGGTGAACCGCGCGCCTCTCTCCGCCGATCCCGGAGCCCTTCCTCGACACCGCTTGACCGGCGACGGTTCGCTCCAGGGAGAACGACCACCGGCGCCGTCTCCATCTGTGAGGGGACAAGCAACCTTTATGCCAACCGAGGGAAATCTGCATGGACGCTTCTCGATGGAAGGCTGTCTGCGGCCGACACGGATGGGAATTCGTTCGAAACCGGGACAAGAAACGCTTTTCGGGGCAATTCCCGCCTTTTTGTTTCCGGCAGGACACATAGAACATGTGGCGTGGTGCCGAGTTTTCCGGCACACCGTTTGCCAGCGCCGAATTGTGGACGGATGGACCAGGGCTTATCATTCGTGGGAAGGACTGGGCCGTTCATCTCGTGTTTCGGAGCGGCAGGCGAGGAGCGCAGGAGACGAAAACGAAGGAGCCAAGATGATGAACGCTCGCTATTCTCCTTTCTGGATCACAGGGCTGGGGATCGTCGGCATGGTGGCCTGGATGTCGCGGACGGCACCTACGGCGGCGGCGCATCCGCCGATCGCCGTCACATCGGCGGCAGCCGCTCTTCCAGCTGCCGGCGAGGAAACGTACACCTACGTCGGAACGAAAAAGTGCAAGATGTGCCACATCAAGGAGTACAAGAGCTGGAAGAAGACGAAAATGGCCCATGCCTTCGAGACGCTCAAGCCCGGCAACGCCAGCGAAGCGAAGGAGAAGTTCCACCTCGACCCCGCCAAGGACTACACCAAGGATGAAACCTGCCTCGCGTGCCACACGACCGGTTTCGGGCACAAGGGCGGCTACTTCCTTCCCGATCCCAACGACAAGAAAGCGGTGCGCAAAGCCAAGAAACTCCAGGGCGTCGGCTGCGAGTCCTGCCACGGTCCGGGCAGCGGCTACGTCAAGATCTTTGAGGACATTTTCAAGACCAAGCGGAAATACAAGGTGGAGGAGCTGTACGCGGCCGGGCTCCGCAAAATGGACGCCTCCGTTTGCACTACCTGCCACAACGACAAAAGCCCCACGGTCGCTCCCGGAGAGACGTTCAATTTCGAGGAGATGAAAGACAAGGACACCCACGAACATGTCCCGCTGAAATACCGGGCGAATTGATCAGCATCCGAGCCGGTATCCGGCTCGACGAGCCCGGAACATTAAAGTAAAGTTTTATTTCTGTTCGTCAAACTCCATCCCCCGCCGGTCGTTGCTGCGGCCTGCGGGGGATGGCACAATACCGCCTGGGCTCATGGGGTTCCTTGGCGCGGGCATCCCGCAGAAGCCGCTGCAAAAATAAGGCTTTGAGCCGATCCGCGAAGAGAGGAAGCACCGAGCAAGTTTCCTCCGCCCCTGACCGATAATTTGGGCGTATGGTTCCACCGGAGCGGTCTCCGCAGGGACGGACGGGAACCTGTCCAACCCCTGTATCGGCGCGGCGGGGTGGGCTCCAGACATGCGGACGAGAAACACTCGTAAGGATTCCTGAAACGATGATGAGGTGCACCATGCTGACAGGCTATTTGAAACGAGGCGGCAGGTTTCGAACATTGCTCTTTCTCTCGGCCGTTCTGCTCGGCGTCCCGATGGGGTGCGGCAATCTGGGCGGCGGATGCAACCTCAGCGGCGGCAATCCGCTGGATACGGACGGAGACGGGATCCTCAACACCGACGACAACTGCCCCAATGACGCCAATGCCGATCAGGCGGATGCCGACGCGGACGGCGTGGGGGACGTCTGCGACAACAGCCCGACGGAACCGAACCCCGGCCAGGGGGATGCCGACGGAGACGGCATCGGCAACGTGACGGACAACTGCCGCAACGTGGCCAACCCCGACCAGGCGGACGCCGACGGCGACGGGGTCGGCGACGCCTGCGAGAACGATCAGGACAACGACGGCGTGCTCGATGCCGGCGACAACTGCCCGCATACGCCCAATGCCGACCAGACGGACAGCGACGGCGACGGGATCGGCGATGCCTGCGATCGGTGCCGCAACGTGGCCGACAGCGGACAGGACACCGACGGCGACGGCGTCGACGACGCCTGTGACAACTGCTTGAACACCAGCAACGCCTCCCAGGGCGACAACGACGGGGACGGCGTCGGGGACGCCTGCGACAACTGCCCGTTCGACGCCAACGCCAACCAGGCGGACAGCGACGGCGACGGGGTGGGCGACGTCTGTTCCGGAG
>CAZNQN010000097.1:0-8052 GCA_964574925.1 uncultured Phycisphaeraceae bacterium
TGCGTCCACGTATACGTCAACGCATCCCCATCGACATCCGTACTGTGGCCCGCGTCGAGGGTCACCGGAGCCGAGGCGTCCACGGTCATATCGTGTCCGGCGTCGGCCACCGGGGCATCGTTGACCGGATCGACCGTGATCGAGAACGTGGCGGCCTCGTTCGACCACGCCTCCCCATCGGAAGCACGGAACGTCAAATCCGTCGTCCCGTGCCAGTCCGCATCCGGGTGGAACGTCAGGTGTCCCGCATCGATATCCGCCTGATTGATCACGTCCCCCTCGTGCACCGCCTCCCCGTTGAGCAGCAACGTCCCGTGAGAAGGCAGCGATTCGATCTGGTATTGCTCCACCGCGTCGCCGCTGTCCGGGTCCGTCCCGCTCAAGGTCACCGTCGCCGAGCCGTCCTCATGCAACGTCACATCGCCGTCCGAGGCCGTCGGGGCGTGATTGGGGTCGGCCCCTGGATCGCCGCCGTCCTGCCCGTCATGCCCATCGCCCTGCTGATCGCCGTCCTGTCCGCCGTCGTGCTGGCCATCGCCCTGATCGCCGTCGCCCTGCCCGTCATGTCCGTCGCCCTGCTGATCGCCGTCATGGTCGTCGTCGTGTCCGTGACCGTCTCCGTCGTGATCGTCATCGTGCTGCCCGTCATGCCCATCGCCCTGCTGATCGCCGTCGTGGTCGTCGTCGTGCTGGTCGTCGCCATGGTGATCACCGCCATGGTCACCGTCGTGCCCGTCGCCGTGGTCCCCCCCATCATCGTGACCATCGCCGTGATCGCCGACCGCGCCCGGTGTATACTCCCCATCCCCGAGTTTAATCTTTTCCACGTCGGTATAGTGGACGGTGAACGACTGCCCGCCGCCCACATCCACCGTCATCGTCGAGCCGTCGTCGGTCACCTGCGCGCTGGAGTAACCGGACAGGTCGATCGTATCCTGCCCCCCGTGCCCGCCGCTGACGGTGATCTGGTCGCCCGCCTGGGCCGCGTTGAGGTCGAAGGTGTCGTTGCCGATATCGCCGTCGAGCGTATCATTGCCGCCCCCGCCGATCAGCAGATCGTTTCCCTGCCCGCCGAAGAGCTGATCGTCGCCGCTGCCGCCGTCGAGGATGTCGTGTCCCCCGTCCCCGTGAAGCACGTCGTTGCCGGCATCCCCGGAGAGATGATCGTCGCCCTTCAGTCCCATGAGCGTATCATCCCCGCCGAGGGCGGAGGCGACGTCGCCGTGGTCCGTCCCCGTATACAGATCATGCCCTTCGGTCGGTCCGTCGAGCGCATCGCCGGTGTGGGCATCGACCCAGGTGGCCGAGAGCAGAATGCGACGCTCCAGCGCTTCGGTGGTCAGCGATGGACGCTTCGGTTTTGCGTTTTCCGGCGAATCCGCGTCGCGGCCTTTCCTCCGCCCGGATTCCGACGATCGACGGGTCTTCTTCTTCCTGGCCATGATCGCACCCCGTTTCGAAATGCCTCCTGTGGGGACCCCCCTCCCCTTATGGGACGTTTCCCGGACCTCCGGTCCTTTACAGGAACCCTACGATACAGCCGGGGCGACGACCAACGGTCCTCAGCGGTACCCATGACATGCAGCGGGAAACGAAGCCGGAACGGGTCAACGCTTGTTTCACTGCATCCGCCGCGGACGTTCCACACCGCGAACCGGGCAAAGCATCTCCCCATCGACAACCGATAACCCGAAGAGAAACCCGCAGGGGGGCAGCCCGTGGAAAGACGGCACGCGCCCCCGCGCCGTAGATGGAACCCGTATGACCGCCACTGCCGTGGAAACGTCCGATCGGGAAGCGATCCTCGCCCACCTGCGCGCGGGTCGGCCGGAAGACTTCCTCACGCTGGCGACCCCCTACCTCGCCCGCCACAACGACGGGGAGGTCCGCCTGCTGGCCGTCCGCGAGTACCTGCGGCTCAATCTGGTGGAACCGGCCCGCACGCTGCTCACCGATACGGACGATCTGACGCCGGAACTGGCGTCGATCCGCGACTCGCTCGGCGGACTGGCGATGGGCGAGGTGTCGTGGTCGGCATTGACGCCCCGCTTCGAGGCGAACCTGGCGGTGCTGGAGCGTCGCGGCCTCGAGGTGGAGCCGATCCGAAGCGCCTGGGCGGAGCGCGGCCCTACCCTGCGATGCTTCTGCGACAAACGCTCCCAACATCAGATCCTCTGGCGAGACGCCGAGGGTGTCCCGCGCTGGATCCCCTCCCTGGCCGACCACGAGCGGATCGACCGCGATCGTCCCTTCCCGCCGGAGCCGCTGGGTTTGATGCCCGATCCGTTCCTGTTCGACGGTCTGGGTCTGGGCGGATTCTTCGAGCGCGTATACCGCGAAACGAAGGATACGTTCCTGGGCTACAGTTGCGCCTTGTTCATCGTGGAGCCCGATCCGCTGTGGATCGCGCTGGTGCTGCACCTTCGGGACTGGCGGGATCTGCTGGCCGACGAGCGGGTCTTTCTGACCGTCGGACCCGACTGCACCCAGCGGTTGCAGCGGTTCTGGGAAGAGGACGCGAATCTTCCGTTGCCGCGTCACGTTTTCTCGCTGAACCTGTTCCGTCCCGGACCGCAGCCGCCGATCGTGGAAGCCGTCCAAGCGGCCGCCGACCGGCGCGGCGACGAAATCCGCCGCCTGCGCGAAACGCTGAATGCCCGCTATGCCGAACGCAACCTTCGGTACTGGGGCGAGCGGTTCGAAGCCGCTCTTTCGGGGAACGGGCCGCCACTGCGCATCCTGGCCGCCGTCAGCACCCACACCACCTTCCTGCAATATTCGATGCGGGACGCGAAGCGGGCGCTGGAGGCGCTCGGGCACGAGTGCATCGTGCTCACCGAATCGACCCCCTGCACGCGGATCGAAACACTGACGTACCTGCGGACGATCGACCGGTTCGATCCGGATCTGTTTTTCATCATCGACCACCTCCGCCCGGAGTTCGACGAATTGCTGCCGGCGCAACTGCCCGTCCTCACCTGGGACCAGGACCAGCTCCCCCACGTGTTCACGCGGGACAACATCCGAAAGATCGGCCCGTACGATTTCGTGGTCGGGTATTCCAAGGGTCGATGCGTGGACGCCGGGTGCGACCCGCGGCAATTGCTCAACGCCCGCGTGCCCACCTGCCCGGAGCAGTTCGACGGCCCGCCGCTGAGCGAGGACGAACGCCGGCGCTACACCTGCGACGTCTCCTACGTCAGCCACGCCTCGCAGACGCCGGATGCCTTTCATCAGGAGGAGCGAGGCAAGCGGACCGATCCGGCCGAACAACGCCTGCTCGATGTGCTTTACGAACTGGCGCCCGAGATGCTGCGCCGTTACACCGTCCTCTCCAGCGCGGTGGCGGAGGTGATGATCCGCGAAGCGCTGCGCCTCACGGGGTTCCGGCTTGTGGACGAAGACTTCCGCCAGTGGCTGATCAACTGGTACCTGTGGAGGCTGGGCGACCGCATGTTCCGCCATGAGGCCCTGGAATGGGTGGCGGATTGGGCCAAGCAAACGGGGCGGACGCTGCGCATCTACGGCCGGGGGTGGGAACATCATCCCACGCTCTCCCCCTTCGCCGCCGGACCGGCCCAGAACGGACGCGAACTGCTGTGCATCTACCGCGCCAGCCGGATCAACCTCCAACTGATGCCGGCCGGGTTCGTCCACCAGCGTTCGCTGGACGGGCTGGCCGCCGGAGGGTTCTTCCTGGCCCGCCGCACGCCCTACGATCTGAAAGGCGTCCTCCTTCGCCGGCTCGTTGAGCGGATGAACGAACAGAACGTCCGCGATACGCACGAACTGCTCACCCATCCGGACCCGACGCTGCGCGAACTGCTGCACGCCTTCCACGGCCAGTGGCTGGACAAGGTCGATCCGTACGCCAACGACCTGTTCGGCAAGCTGCACATCCTCGCCGAACTCGATCATCCGGAAGAAGTCTTCCCGCGCTTCGCGGACATCCTGTTCGATTCCGCCGAGCGCTTCGCCGAACGGGCGGAATACTTCCTGACCCATCCGGAGGAGCGCGAGGCTTTGACGAACGAGATGCGCGAGGTCGTCGTCCGACGGTTCAGTTATCGCCCGACGATGGATCGCTTCCTCCGGGCGATGGGCGAATACTTCCGGGAGCGCGGCCGTGAATCCGCCTGAGCGATGGCGCGTCCCGCTCGTGGACCTGACCGCTCAGCATGCCCCGCTCAAGCCGGCGCTGCTCAGCGCGGTCGAGCGGGTGCTGGATCACGGCCGGTTCATTCTCGGCCCGGAAGTGGACCAACTGGAAACCCGCTGGGCGAAGATGTGCGGCACGCGACACGCCGTCGCCGTCAGTGACGGCACCACGGCACTGACGCTGGTTCTCAAGGCGCTGGGCATCGGCGAAGGCGATGAGGTCATCACCGCCCCGAACTCGTTTCTCGCCTCGGCCTCGTGCATCGTCCACGCCGGTGCAAAACCGCGCTTCGCCGACGTGGGCGACGATTTCAATCTCGATCCGGCAGCCGTCGAAACGGTCATCACCGAACGGACGCGGGCGATCATCGCCGTCCACCTGACCGGTCGACCGGCGGACATGGACGCCCTGACCACTCTTGCGGAGCGGCACGGCCTGTTCCTCGTCGAGGACGCCGCTCAGGCCATGGGCGCCCGCTACCGGGGGAAACCGGTGGGCGGACTGGCGGACGCCGCCTGTTTCTCCCTGCACCCGCTCAAAACCGCCGGCGCCTGCGGCGATGCGGGCATGATCACTACCGACGACGATCGACTGGCCGATCGTCTCCGCCTCCTGCGCAATCACGGCACGCGCACCCGCCAGGAGGACGCCTGCCTGTGGGGGTTCAACGCCCGCATGGACACCCTGCAAGCCGCCATGACCCTGGTCAAGCTCGACTTCGTGCCCGCCTGGATCGAGCGACGCCGACGACACGCCGAACGATACCGCCGGCGCATCGGGCGATGGGTCCGCATCCCCGCGGATCGCCCCGGCGACACGGCCGTCTACCACACCTTCCCCGTCGAAACCGATCGGCGCGATGAGCTGCTCGCGTTCCTGCGCGAACGGGGGATCGAGGCCGTCGTCCATTACCCCGTCCCGCTGTACCGCCTGCCGCACGCGGCCCGCTTCGTGACGGTCCCGCTGCCGATGGCCGATCGTCAGGCCGACCGCGCCCTCAGCCTGCCCATCCATGAAGGCCTCACCGACGAGCAGATCGACTTCGTCTGCGACGCGATCGAAGCCTTCCACCGAGACCAGAACACCACGGCATCCGCGAAGATCGACCATTCCGCCCAAGTCACGGGCTCGAGCGGACCGATATCGGAAACGACGGCATCCGCCGGGCCGAACCCCCGGCTCGGCACCGGGAAGGGAGATACGGGTTGAAGCGCGCCCTGGTCACCGGAGCGGCCGGGTTCATCGGTTCCCACCTCGTCACCCGCCTCCTGCGCGGAGGGTGGGAGGTGTGGGCGGTGGACGACTTCTCCAGCGGTCGGCGGGAGAACTTCGACGCCGCCGTCGCCGATGTCCCGGGCGCCGTCACCCGTTTCTTTTGTTGCGATCTGGCGGACAGCCACGCCCTGCCCGCCGTGCTGGACGGCGTGGAGGCAGTGTTCCATCTGGCCGCCCTGGCGGACATCGTCCCCTCGATCCAGCAGCCGCTCCGCTACCACCGCGCCAACGTGGAAGGCACCGTCCGCCTGCTGGAAGCGATTCGCCGGGTGGGAAGCGTCAAAAAACTCGTCTACGCCGCCAGCTCCTCCTGTTACGGCATCCCGGACGAGTACCCCACGCCGGAGACCGCGCCCATCCGGCCGCAATATCCCTACGCCCTCACCAAGACCATCGCCGAACAATACGTCCTCCACTGGGGGCAGGTCTACGGCATCCCGGTCGTGAGTCTTCGCCTGTTCAACGTGTACGGCCCGCGGGCGCGGACGAACGGCACCTATGGCGCCGTCTTCGGGGTGTTTCTGGCGCAGAAACTGGCGGGACGACCGCTGACCGTCGTGGGCGACGGCACGCAGACCCGCGACTTCATCTACGTCACGGACGTGTGCGAGGCGTTCGTCCGGGCGGCCGAATCCGACGTCCGGGGCGAGGTCTTCAACGTCGGCACCGGCCGGCCGCAGAGCATCAACCGCCTGTGCGAGCTTCTGGGTGGTCCCGTCGAGCACATCCCCCGCCGACCGGGCGAGCCCGACTGCACCTGGGCCGACGTCGACAAGATCCGTCGCGTGCTCGGCTGGGAACCGAGCGTCCCCTTCGAGGAAGGCGTGGCGCGGATGCTGGAGACGATCGACGCCTGGGCGGAGGCGCCGGTGTGGACGCCGCAGTCGATCGCCCGCGCCACGGCCGACTGGTTCCGGTACCTCCAGGACCCCTGCCCGCAGCATGCGTAACGGGAAAGTCTACAGTCTCGACGATCTGGCCCGCCTGTGCGACACCCTCCGCGCGGAGGGAAAGACGATCGCGATGTGCCACGGCGTTTTCGATCTCGTCCATCCCGGACACATCCGTCATCTCCAAGCGGCCAAGAAGATGGCGGACATCCTCATCGTCACCCTCACCGAGGACCGCTTCATCCGCAAGGGACCGGGACGCCCCGTTTACAACGAGCGGCTCCGCGCCGAAACGCTGGCGGCGATCGAGGCGGTGGACTACGTGGCCACCAGTCCCTGGCCCACGGCCGTGGAAACCATCGAACGCATCAAGCCCCACTACTACGTCAAGGGGCAGGATTACCGTGATCGCAAGAGCGACCGCACCGGTGCGATCGTCGAGGAGGAACACGCCGTCCGCCGGCACGGCGGGTCGCTGGTGTTCACCAACGAAATCCAGTTCAGCTCCACGAAACTGCTCAACGATTTCTTCCGCATCCTCTCCGACGAACAGCGCGACTATCTCACCCGCCTGAAACGCAAGCACACCGTGGAGGAGGTCTTCCGCTGGCTCGATGCCGTCAAGGACGTCTCCGTCCTCGTCGTGGGGGAAGCCATCATCGACGAGTACCACTACTGCACGCCCGATGCGATGAGCAACAAGTCCCCCACCCTCTCCGTCCGCTTCGAGGAGGCGGAGACGTTCGCCGGCGGCGTCACCGCCGTCGGACGACACCTGACCGGATGGTGCAAACAGGTCCACGTCCTCGCGGGTGCGGGGACGCAGACGATCGGCTCAGAGGAGGAGCCGGATTTCCGTCACGGTCTGGAAACCACCCTCATCCGCCGCGAGGACGCCCCCACCGTGCGCAAGCGACGCTTCGTGCATCGCCTGCTCAATCAGAAACTTTTCGAAGTCACGTTCCTGGACGACCGCCCGATTCCCGATCCGGCGCAGCGGGCGTTCGTCGCCGCCGTGGACCGCCTCGCGCCACAGGCCGATGTGGTGATCGTCCTGGATTTCGGGCACGGGTTCTTCACGCCCAACGTGATCGACCGCCTCCGCCGCCGGTCGAAGTTCCTGGCCGTCAACGCCCAGATCAACTCGTCCAACCGCGGCTTCAACAGCATCCGCAAGTATGCCCGTCCCGATTTCATCAGCGTGGACGAATACGAGATCCGGTTGCCCTTCGGCGACCGCTACGGGCCGCTGCGGGAACTGATCCGCCGCCTCGGTGAAGAGACCGGATGCCCGCGGATCAACGTGACGCTGGGCAACCGCGGCACGCTCTACTTCGACGGCGACGTCTTTCATCAGGCCCCGGCGCTGACCGGGCATGTGGTGGACGCGATGGGCGCCGGCGACGCTCTGCTGGCCGCCACCGCTTTGATGGTCCACGTCGGCGCCCCGCCCGACCTGGTCCCCTTCATCGGCAACTGCATGGGCGGCCTGATGGCCCAGATCGTCGGACACCGCTCCCCCGTCCAGGCGATCGACCTCTACCGCTTCGTGGACACGCTGCTCAAATAGAGCGCTTCTCGAAAACGTGGAGCGGGCATATCGTCCCCGGATGCGGATGGAGCACGGAAACGTCGCGCGCTCAAGTCCGCGGCTCGGAACACAAAAACAAAAAAGCGCTACAAGAACGTCGGATGTTCCTGCGGGTCGGGCGCCGGAGGATTGAGGGG
>CAZNQN010000098.1:0-7841 GCA_964574925.1 uncultured Phycisphaeraceae bacterium
CCAACGCGCCCGTGCCCGCCCGCGTCGACGAGGTCGCCCGCACCCTGCAAGAGTCAGTCGATCCGATGCGAGAGCGGTAAGAGTAGAACCTCCCCGATTCGCCCATCGGATTCCGTACATCATCTTTTCGGTTTTCGCGGATTTGGCTCGTCCCCGCGGACCATCTGGAACGCCGTTTGCCGCCACCATGGCGCCGGGGAAGAACCGGCGGGCGGTGGTCGCCAGCCGCGGCGATGCGGGTTTCTATAGTGCCGCCGGTCGCTGTCGATCTGTGTGCCGTGGTGCCTCGAACAGGGAGAACGATTCATGAATCGTCCGCGAAACGTGAGATATGTGGGGCTCGGTACGGGCTTGTTTCTCGTCATAGGAGGGTGTTTCGGCCCGGTCGGGTTGTTCGATCTCCCAATGGATCTGACCTCGGTGGTGTCCTCCAAGGCCGTCGAGGTCGCCGATCGGATCGGCGGGCAGGAAGGGTTCGGCGGAGAGCTGCTGGAAGGGTTTGCCGACCACGTCGGTCCCGGGATGGGGTTTGTGACCACCGACGATCTGGCTGATCCGAGCGGCGTGGTCACCGTTCGCCTGCAAAACCTGTCTTCGCGGGAAGCCACTTTCCATTTGTCCTACTTCGCCGCCCATCTGGCTCTGGACGACCGGCAGGAAGACGTGATCGTTCCCGCCGGCGGGGAAATCGTGGTCCAGATTCCATGTTCCGAGATCGTGGGGATGGGAAGTCTTGAGATGCCCGGCGTCGGGGCCTGTCACCTTGCGGACGAGGAGGAGATCGATAATCGCTATGCGGTTCCCATGTTCCTGGGTCTGGATTACACCTGCGGCGACACCATCACCTTCACGCTGACGCCGGACGGCGATGACCTGGACGGCGACGGCGACCGGGACGAGCTCGTCGTGCTCAGCGAAGGGCTGATCATGCACATGGAGGACGGCGGGCCCCTCGGGCATTCCCACATGAACGGCATGATGCACCACGGTTTTGAGATGATGGGGATCGGTTTCGGAGGAGAATGAATTCGCGGAGCGCGAAGGCGCGCCGTCTACTCCTACGACAGGCCTCGTCGTCGTGAAACCGCGCGGCCGTCAGGACGCCCGAGCCGTGGCCGTGCGTGCATGCCACGGTCCTGCTCCGCCGTGGTTGTGATGGAAGAACTCCTGCGCCCTTGAGCATCTCTCGGGATTATGGTCCGGGAACGTCTCCGCACGATTGTGATTGTGGATGAAGTACGGAGGAATCGCGCGGGCTTCAAGCCAGCGGCTCGGAACAAAAAAACAAGAAATGCTCAATGGAAGGCGAGCAGGATCTTGAGGTTGTCGGGGTCGGCGGCGGCGGCGAAGGCTTCGACGGCCCGGTCGGGCGGGTAGGTGCGCGAGATCATCGAGCGGACCTCGACGGCCTGGCGGGCCAGAGCGTGGATCGCCTCCGGGAACGGTCCGCAACGGTTGCCCACCAGCGTCACCTCGTCCACTACGAGCGGCGACAGGTCGAGGGGGGCGGATTCCGCGCAGGTGCTTTTCAGCACGATCGTGCCGCGCGGGCGGACCAGTTGCATCGCCAGCTTCAAGCCCTCCGGACTGCCCGTGCATTCCACGACCAGGTCACGATCCTTGCGCGGAACCAGATCACGAACGTGGAGACCCTGGATTCCCTTTTTCTCGCACAACAGGAGTTTCTTCTCATTTCGGCCGACGACGGTCAGGCGGCAACCGGTGGCGGCGAGAACCTGGGCGACAAGAATACCCAGCCGGCCCGATCCCACCACGCTGACGGTCATCCGGCGATCCACCGGACAACGGGCAAGCACCTGATAGGCGGCGGCGAGCGGTTCCACGAAGACGGCCTCTTCGTCCGAGACGCTCTTCGGGACTTCGTGCAGGTTGTGTTCGGGGACGGCGACGAAATCGGCGAAGCAACCGTCCCGACCGAGAATGCCCATGACCGTGCGGTTGGGGCAGTGCTTGGCAAGGCCCGACTGGCACAGCGAGCACGTTCCGCAGGCGCAGTTGATCTCGCAGACGACGCGCTTGCCCGTCCAAGCAGGGGATCCCTCGACGACGGTGCCGACCATTTCGTGGCCCGGGACGCCGGTGAAGCTCATGTAACCGCGCATGATGTGGAGGTCGGTGGCGCAGATGCCGGCCAGGTGGACGCGGACCTTGGCCTCACCCGGCTCGACCCGCGGCTCGGGATAGTGTTCCTCGAATCGAAGCGTTTTGTCGAAGACCACGGCCCGCACGTGTCTCTCCTTCCTGACCGGGTCTAGGAGCCGGCTTTGCGAACAGACCCGCCCATGCGGCGGACCGGCGCGGGGGAGAACCCCCGGTTTGCGTCCGGCCGGTCGCCGGACGTAGAATACCGCCCGGGTGCGGTGCCGTCGCCCCCACCAGGGAATCGGGAGGCGAACCGGCGGCGAAACGAGGAATCAAGCACGTGGCACGAATCACCGGATGGTCAGGCGGGCGGATGCTCGTGATGGCGGCATGGGTCTGCGCGACGGCCGCCGCGCAGCCGCCGCGGACGCGGACGCTGGTCTATGACGCCGAGCACAAGACGTGGAAGGAAGAGGCTCCGCCGCCGCCTGGTACGCCGGACGGCGATCTGCACGTCATCCGAGAGCTGGTCAAGGCGAAGCGGTATCGGCAGGCGCTGTCGGCCGTCAAGAAGTTCTCCAAGAAATACGGGGATTCGGTCGAGGCGTGGGCGGGCGTGATGCTGGCCGAGGCGCAGGCCCGCATCGGCCGGCGGCAGTTCGCCAAGGCGCACGAGATTCTTCAATCGTTCCTGTCGAAGTACGGCGGCTCGGATCTGACGGTCGAGGCGCTTCGGCTGGAACACGTCGTCGCCGAGGCGTTCCTGTCCGGTGTGAAGCGCAAGTTCCTGGGCATCCGCCTTCTGTCGGGCAAGGAGCTGGGCTACGAAATCCTCGACACCATCGCGGCGGACTATCCCGATACGCGGGTGGCGGAACTGGCGATCAAGACCAAGGCCGATCATCTCTTCCGGGAGGGGGAGTTCACGCTGGCGGAGGCGGAGTACGCCCGGCTGGTGCGCTCGTATCCGACCACCCGATACCTGCGTTATGCCATGCGGCGGGCGGCGGATGCGGCGCTGGCGAGTTTCGGCGGCGTGCCCTACGACGGGGCGGCGCTGATCGAGGCGCAGGAACGGTTCGAGGAATACCGCCGTCGGTTCCCGGCCGAAGCGGCCGGGGAGGACGTGGACCTGATCCTCCAGCGGATCGCCGCCCTGGAAGCGGAGAAGGAATACCGGATCGGACGCTACTACGAGCGCACGGATCATCTGTCCTCGGCCGTCTTCCAGTATCAGCGCGTGCAGCAGGAATGGCCCGAGTCGGTGGCGGCGGCGAAGGCGCGGAAACGGTTGCGACTGCTCGGGGTCGCGCCCGCCTCGGCGGAGGGGGGATCGAGGGATGGCCGGGACAAGGTTCATGCCGGATGAGGAATCGGTGAGGAGTCCGATGACGAAGATCGAGGTGATCGTGCGGGGCGGTTTGCTCCTGTTGCCGCTGGCGGCGGGGACGGGGTGCGGATACAGCGCGGTGCGACCCTTTGCTTCCGATATTCAGACGGTCCACGTGGAGACGTTCCATTCGCGGGAGTTTCGACGCGAGTTGGAGTTCCGTCTGACCGAAGCGCTGGTCAAGCGGATCGAGATGGACACGCCGTATCGCATCGCGCCGCGGGAAAAGGCCGACGCCGTGATCACGGGCGAGATCCTCACCGTGCAGAACCGCACGTTCGGGGACGATTTCAACCTGGACCGTCCGCGGGAGATCGGCTCCACGGTGGTGGTGCGATACCGGGTGCAGGACATGCGGAACGGGGATATCCTGGTGGACCAGCCGCGGTTGATCTACCAGACCAGCTACGTTCCCTCCGTGGGGGAGACGTTCTCGCAGGGGATGACGCGGGCGCTCGACGGTGTGGCGGAACGCATCGTCGAGTCGATGGAATCCCCCTGGTGACCGCCCTATGATTGAGCAGGGAGCGTTCCCTTTGCATTCGGTGCGACTGCGCCGCAGACAGGAGACGGTTTCATGACGGACGATCGGGGGAATTCGTCACCCGAATCCCAGCCGCCGAAGGATCCTTCGTCTCCGCCGGGCGGTCCCAACCTCAAGATGTCGCGCAACATCATGAGCTGGCTGATCCTGCTGGGGTTGGCCATGCTGCTGGTGGGGATGTTGCAGAACCGCTTCGAGCCGTCGGTGCCCATCTCCATCGATCAGTTCGTCGAGCTGGTGGAAACCAAGCAGATCGCCAAGCTGGTGATCGAGGAGGACGGCGTGATCCGGGGTCTGCGCAAGCGGGGTCGGCCCAACGAACCGCTCCAGTTCCGCGTCACCTATCCGCGGGAGGCGGTGGACAACAAGTTCGTCAGCTGGCTGGTGGAATCGCTGCCCGACGCGAAGATCGAGGCCACCAAGCCCAACCAGTACCTGATGGTGCTGTTCGGCATGTTGCCGTACATCCTGCTGATCGCGCTGCTGTGGTTCTTCATCTTCCGGCAGATCCGCAACGCCTCCGGTCCGGGGGGGATGCTGGGCAACTTCGGTCGCTCGCGGCACCGCGTCACCCACAAGGAACACACCAACGTCACCTTCGCCGACGTGGCGGGGATCGAGGAGGCCAAGGAAGAGGTCCAGGAGATCATCGAGTTCCTCAAAGCGCCCAAGAAGTTCCAGCGGCTGGGCGGGCGCATTCCCCGGGGCATCCTGCTGGTGGGGGCGCCGGGTTGCGGCAAGACGCTGCTGGCGAAAGCCATCGCGGGTGAGGCGGACGTGCCCTTCTTCTCCATCTCCGGGTCGGACTTCGTGGAGATGTTCGTCGGGGTGGGGGCGTCGCGGGTGCGCGATCTGTTCAAACAGGCCAAGGAAAACTCGCCCTGCATCATCTTCCTCGATGAAATCGACGCCGTGGGGCGCCGGCGGGGGGCGAGCTTCGGCGGCGGCGGGCACGACGAACGCGAGCAGACGCTCAACGCCATCCTCGTGGAGATGGACGGCTTCGACAGCAACTCGCAGGTGATCGTGATCGCCGCCACCAACCGCGCCGACGTGCTGGATCCGGCCTTGATCCGCCCGGGGCGGTTCGACCGCCAGGTCTACGTGTCGCTGCCCGATCTTCAGGGCCGCTACGAGATCCTCAAGGTCCATGCCCGCAAGATCAAGCTCGGGCCGAACGTGGACCTGCGCCGCTGTGCGCGGGGCACGCCGATGTTCAGCGGGGCGGAACTGGCGGCGATGGTCAACGAGGCCGCCCTGATCGCCACCATGTCCGGCAAGCAGTACGTCGAGCAGGAAGACCTGGAAGAAGCACGCGACAAGATCCGCTGGGGACGGGCGAAGAAAAGCGCGGTCATCGACGAGCGGGACCGCCGGATCACGGCCTATCACGAGGCGGGGCACGCCCTCGTCCAGGCGCTGGAGAAGGACGCCGACCCGATCCACAAGGTGAGCATCATTCCGCGCGGACCGGCAGGCGGCGCGACGTTCTCCCTGCCGGAACGCGACCGGATGGTCTACAGCCGGCGCTACCTGCTGGCGATGCTGCGGGTGATGTTCGGCGGACGGATCGCGGAGGAGGTCTTCTTCGACGACATCAGCAGCGGGGCGGCCGCCGACATCAAGCAGGCCAGCGAACTCGCCCGCCGCATGGTCTGCGAATGGGGGATGGGTGAAAAAGCCGGGTTCATCTACTACGGCGATGACGAAGGCCACGGCGGGTTCTTCGACTTCGGCGGGCGCACCTATTCCGACAAGACGGCCGAGCTGATCGACAGCGAAATCCGCAACCTGGTGGACACCGCCTATCGTGAGGCGAAGGACACCATCCTCAAGAACCGGGACAAGGTGGAAGCCATCGCCGATGCGCTGCTGCGGCTGGAGACGATCTCCGGCGAGGAGGTCAATGCGTTGATCCGCGGCGAATCGCTCGACCGTCCCAGCGTCTCCGACCTGCTGGACGAGTCGATGCCCAGCGAAACCGTCGGCCAGGCCCGCCCCGTCACCCTCGATCCCGAACCCAAGACGGAACTGGGCGGGGACGTGATGCCCCAGCCGGGCTGAACCCGGCACCGCACCTCAAGACGATTCCGGATGATCCCACGCCAAGATGCGGAGACGCCGGATCCGAGCTCCTGGACGACTCGCCACCCCGTCGCCCGGCGCCATCAGGGAAAGGACGATTCGATCACCCTGGGCTTAAGGCGCTTTCCGCTTCGCCCGCCCGGCCTGCCCGGTGCGAGGGCGGACAGGGGGGACGAAACCCCGAAAACGCGCACAACAACGCGGACGCCAATCGGGCAGGATGGACAGCCGCCGCTCAGGACGGCAAGCAAGCGGTTTGCGCAACCCCGTTAACGCTTGGAGAACTGGAAGCGGCGACGGGCGCCTCGCTGGCCGTACTTCTTCCGTTCCACCTTGCGGGGGTCGCGCGTCAGGAGCTGATGCTCCTTCAGACGCGGCGTCAGCGACGGGTCGTGCTTGGCGAGTGCGCGGGCCAACCCCAGCACCACCGCCCCTGCCTGACCGGTGATTCCTCCGCCCTTGACGTTGACGAACACGTCGATCGTGCCGCCCATGCCGGTGACCTCCAGAGGGACGCGAACGGCCTGGCGGTCCTTTTCCAGCAGGAAGTACCGGTCCACCTCGCGCTTGTTGATGAGGAACTTGCCGTCTCCCGGACGGATGCGGACACGGGCGACGGCCGTCTTGCGCCGACCGGTCCCCCAGGTGTAAGGGTTGTGGACGCTGGACGGCTTGCGGGACGGCGCCGGGGCCGGCACCGCCGCCGGGGAGGCATCCGTCGCCGCGGGGGCGGCCGTCGTCGAGGCAGGCTCTTCCGTCATGCGCTTCTTACTCCTGGGGCATCATCTAGGCTGTTGAACCGGTCGATGCGGCCAGCGGCCGGGGCTGCTGGGCCGCGTGCGGATGCGTCTCCGCCGCGTAGACCTTCAACTTCTTCAGCATCCGCCGGCCGAGGGCGCTTTTGGGAAGCATCCGGCGGACGGCCTCTTCGATGATCCGCTCCGGATGCTTGGCCAGCATCCGCTTGAACGGGATCTCCTTGTAGCCGCCGGGATAATACGAGTAACGCGGATACACCATGGTGTCCGCCTTCTTGCCCGTCACACGGACCTTGTGGGCGTTGGTGACGACGACGAAATCGCCGGTGTCCACGTGCGGCGTGTAGACGGGTTTGTGCTTGCCCATCAAGACAGTGGCGATGCGCGCCGCCAAGCGCCCGAGAATCTCCCCCTCGGCATCGACATGGTACCAGGCCCGTTCCACCTCGCCCGGTTTGGCCAGCGTTGTTCGTAAGTTCTTACGAGCCATAGGTTTACCGTTCCGCCGCTTTCGGTTCGCCTGGGCGAAAGAGAAGCGGCAGTGTACCCTCTCCGCCTCCGCCGTCAAGCCTCTCCATCACCCCCGGGTTTCCCCGACCACGAGCGCGATCCTTCGCCGCCGGTCCTGATCGAGAGGAGCCGATCCGGCGGGGAGGATGGCCCCGGGAGCACGTGGAGCCCCAACGTCAAAGACTCTCGGACAAGGGAAGAAGCGAACGCGCAAAGACATCGTGGAGGATCCGGCCGGGCGTACGGCCCGACAGTCACTCATGAGAGCGGTCAAGTGTTCGGCCATTAGTACCGGTCAGCTTCACACGTCTCCGTGCTTCCACCTCCGGCCTATCGACCTCCTGGTCTTGGAGGGGCCTTCATCCCGACGAATCGGGAATCGAGACCTGATCTTGAGGGGGGCTTCCCGCTTAGATGCATTCAGCGGTTATCCTTTCCGTGCGTAGCTACC
>CAZNQN010000099.1:0-7820 GCA_964574925.1 uncultured Phycisphaeraceae bacterium
CCCACGCCCTCTCCATCTTCGGCGACCACAGCGACGTGATGGCCGTCCGCCCCACCGGCTTCGCCCTCCTCGCTTCGGGCAACGCCCAGGAGGTGATGGACCTGGGGTTGATCGCGCACGCGGCCACGCTCGAATCGCGCATCCCCTTCGTCCATTTCTTCGACGGCTTCCGCACCTCGCACGAGGTGCTCAAGATCGAGCGGCTGGAGCCGGACGACATCCGGGCGATGATCGACGATCGCCTGGTCGCCGAGCATCGCGCCCGGGCGCTGAACCCGGAGCGCCCGGTGTTGCGCGGATCGGCCCAGAACCCGGACGTCTTCTTCCAGGCGCGCGAGGCGGTCAATCCCTATTACCTCGCCTGTCCGCAGATCGTGCAACGCGTGATGGATCGCTTCGCACAGCGCACCGGGCGGGCGTATCACCTGTTCGATTACGTGGGACATCCCGAGGCCGACAGCGTCATCGTCCTGATAGGTTCCGGGGCGGAAACGGCGCATGAGGCGGTCGAAGCGCTGATCAAGCAGGGGCGGCGCGTGGGTGTGGTGAAGGTGCGGTTGTACCGGCCCTTCTCCGCGGCGGCGTTTCTGGACGCGCTGCCCCCCACGACGCGGCGGATCGCGGTGCTGGACCGGACCAAGGAACCCGGCACCCTCGGCGAACCGCTCTACCTGGACGTGACGGCGGCCCTGGCGGAACACGCCCGCACCGGCGGCAACCGCTTTTCGCAGCTCCCGCGCGTCATCGGCGGACGCTACGGACTTTCCTCCAAGGAGTTCACGCCGGCGATGGTCAAGGCCGTCTTCGACGAGCTTGAACGCGGAAACCCGCGACACCCCTTCACCGTCGGCATCGAGGACGACGTGACGCACAGCTCGCTACCCGTCGACGAGGACTTCGTCACCGAGGATATCGAATCGGTGCGGGCGATTTTCTACGGACTCGGCTCGGACGGCACGGTGGGCGCCAACAAGAACACGATCAAGATCATCGGCGAACAGACGGACGCCTACGCCCAGGGCTATTTCGTCTACGACTCGAAGAAGGCAGGCTCGGTGACGGTCTCCCACCTGCGCTTCGGACCGCGCCCGATCCGTTCGACGTACCTGATCCAGCGCGCCAACTTCGTCGCCTGCCATCAGCAGATGTTCCTCGATCGCTTCGAAATGCTGGACCGGATCTGTCCCGGCGGCACGTTCCTGCTCAACACCCAGGCGCCGCCGGAGAAGGTCTGGGACACGCTCCCCCGCGAGGTGCAAAGGCAGATCGTCGAGAAGAAGCTGCGTTTCTTCGTGATCGACGCCTACCGCGTGGCGAAGGACACCGGCATGGAGCGGCGGATCAACACCATCATGCAGACGTGCTTCTTCGCCATCTCCGGCGTGCTGCCCCGCGACGAGGCGATCGAGCGGATCAAGGAGGCGATCCGCAAAACGTACGGGCGGAAGGGTGAGGCCGTCGTCGCGCAGAACTTCGCCGCCGTCGACCAGGCCTTGGCGCACCTGCACGAGGTGCCGGTGCCGCAGCAGGTGACGGCGGATCACGGCCGGCGCCCCGTCGTGCCGGAGGAAGCCCCTCCCTTCGTGCGCGAGGTGACCGCCCGCATGCTGGCCGGCGAGGGCGACCGCCTCCCCGTCAGCGCCTTGCCGCCCGACGGCACGTTCCCGACCGATACGGCTCGCTGGGAGAAACGCAACATCGCCCTGGAGATCCCCGCCTGGGATCCCGACACCTGCATCCAGTGCAACAAGTGCGCGCTGGTCTGTCCGCACGCGGCCATAAGGGCCAACGTCTACGGCGAGGATCGGCTCGCCGATGCGCCCAAGACGTTCCTCTCCGCGCCGGCCAAGGGGAAGGAGTTCGCCGGTCTGCGGTATACGATCCAGGTGGCGCCGGAAGACTGCACGGGGTGCGGGTTGTGCGTGGAGGTCTGTCCGGCCAAGAACAAGCGCGAGGTCCGTCTCAAGGCCATCAACATGGTCCCCCAGCCGCCGATCCTTGCCCGCGAGCGGGAGAACTATCGTTTCTTCCTCACGCTGCCGCCGTTCGACCGGACGCGGTTGAAGAGGCACCAGGTCAAGGATTCGCAGTTCCTGCTCCCGCTCTTCGAGTATTCCGGCGCGTGTGCCGGGTGCGGCGAGACGCCCTACGTGAAGCTCATCTCGCAGTTGTTCGGCGACCGGGCGGTCATCGCCAACGCCACCGGGTGCTCGTCGATCTACGGCGGCAATCTGCCCACCACCCCGTGGGCGAAAAACCCCGAGGGACGCGGACCCGCATGGTCCAACTCCCTCTTCGAAGACAACGCCGAGTTCGGCCTGGGCTTCCGCCTGGCGATCGACCAGCAGCGGACCTTCGCGGCGTCCCTGCTGAAACGGCTGTCCGGCGTGCTGGGCGAGGATTTCGTCTCGGCCCTCCTGAACGCCGACCAGTCCGACGAGTCGGGCATCATCGAGCAGCGCAGGCGGGTCGCCGAGCTGAAGCAGAAGCTTGAAACGATCGACTCGCCGGAGGCGTTCAACCTGCTCGCCGTCGCCGACGCCCTGATCCGTCGCAGCGTGTGGATCGTCGGCGGCGACGGATGGGCCTACGACATCGGCTACGGGGGGCTGGACCACGTGCTCGCCTCCGGCAGGGACGTCAACGTCCTGGTGCTCGATACGGAGGTGTACTCCAACACGGGCGGACAGATGTCCAAGGCCACGCCGCTCGGGGCGGTGGCCAAGTTCGCCGCCGCCGGCAAGGACGTCCCCAAGAAGGACCTGGGGCGACTGGCCATGAGCTACGGCTCCGTCTACGTCGCCCAGGTGGCCATGGGCGCCAACGACAACCACACGGTGAAGGCGTTCGTGGAAGCGGAACGCTACGAGGGACCGTCGATCCTGATCGCCTACAGCCATTGCATCGCCCACGGGATCAACATGCGCAAGGGCATGGACTCGCAGAAGGCGGCGGTGGAAAGCGGCATCTGGCCGCTCTACCGCTACGACCCGCGACGCCGACAGGAGGGCAAGAACCCCCTCCAGCTCGATTCGCCCCGCCCGCGGATCCCGGTGGCGCAGTATCTGGAGCTGGAGAACCGGTTCCGGATGCTGGCAAAGGCCCATCCGCAACGCGCGACGCAGCTCGCCCGCCGGTTGCAGCAGTGGACCGTCGAACGATACGAAGCTTTCGCGCGGGAGGCCCGATGGTCTCCCGAGGCGGACGCGGACGGAACATCCGGCACGCACCGGCCCGCCGCCGATCCCGCCTCGAAACCGACATGAAGGAAGCGTCACGGAGGAAACAGTCCCGATGACTTCATCCGCCGGTCCGGACCTGACCACGAATTACCTGGGGCTTCGGCTCAAGAATCCGCTGGTGGCGGGGGCCTCTCCGATGTCGCGGGAGGTGGGCACGGTCCGGGCGCTGGAGGACGCGGGCATCGCCGCCGTGGTGGTCTATTCCCTCTTCGAGGAGCAGATCCGGCACGAGCTCGAAGCCCACGAACATTTCGAGGAATGGGGGACGGAAAGCTACGCGGAGGCGACCTCGTATTTCCCACGATTGGATTACTTCCCGCGCGGGCCGCACGAATACGTCGAGCACGTCGGCCGCATCAAGGAAGCGGTGGACATCCCCGTCATCGCCAGCCTGAACGGCACGACGCCGGGCGGATGGGTGGAGTATGCCCGGATGCTGCAAGAGGCCGGCGCGGACGCCATCGAGCTGAACCTCTATTTCGTCGCCACCGATCCCGCCATGGACGCCGCCGCGGTCGAACAGCGATACCTGGACGTGCTGGCTGCGGTGCGGGACCAGGTGTCCGTTCCGGTGGCCATGAAGCTGAGTCCTTTTTTCAGCTCGCTGGTCCATTTCGCCCGCCGGTTGGACGGCGCGGGCGTGGACGGCCTGGTCTTGTTCAACCGCTTCTACCAGCCGGACATCGACCTGGAAGCGCTGGAAGTCAAGCCCGATCCGGCGCTCAGCGCCCCCCACGAGATGCGCCTTCCGCTGCGCTGGATCGCCATTCTGGACCCGGTGATCGACGCGAGCCTGGCCGCCAGCACCGGGATCTACACCCACGAGGACGTGCTGAAGCTCCTGATGGTCGGCGCGGACGTGACGATGCTCTGCGCGGTCCTGCTGCGGAACGGTCCGGACGTGATCTCCCGCATCCTCAACGGCATGAGCCTCTGGATGGAGGAGCACGAATATCTCAGCGTGCACCAGATGCAGGGCAGCATGAACCAGCGGGGATACGGGGATGCCGGCGCCTTCGAACGGGCCCATTACATGAAAGCCTTGCTCGCCTACCGATAACGTCGCCTTCGGAACACCGCGGGACATCGGCGGTCGTCGGGGACAACACGGACCGCCCGTTCCGTCCGATCCAAACGGGTGTCGGGATTGCCTTCCTTGGATTGGCCGTTGCCGCTGTCCGATAAGGGGGATAGAATAGGGAAACCCGGAAAGCGCGACGGTCGCGGCGGGGGCAGGCCATTTCCGGGAGCACGGGTGGATCATGAACGAGTGGTGGGAAGCCGAGCAGCGCGTCGAGCGGGCGCAGCAATTCTCCGAATCGCATCGCTGGGCCGAGGCGCTGGAGGAGCTGGACGCCGCCCTCGCCATCAATCCCAACAACGCCACCTGGCAGGCGCAGCGCGGCGTGATCCTGGAAGAACTCGGTCGCTGGGAAGAAGCGGCCGACGCCTTCGAGCGGGCATCTGCCCTCGACGAGACCGACCCCGATATCGCCGTGGCCCTGGGGCAGTCCCTGGCCCGGCTGGGCAAGTTCGGCAAGGCGCTCGCCGTCTTCGAGAAGCTGGCCGATCGCTACCCCGATTTCGAACCGGCCTATTGTTATCGCATCCGCATCTACGGCGAACTGGGTCGGCACGAACAGGCCGAGGAGATGTTCTACCTCGCCCAGGAGCTCAACGATTCGTGCCCCCGCTGTTTCCTCCACATCGGCGGTTCCCTCGCCGCCCGCGGGCAGTTCGACCGCGCCGTCTATTGCTGGCAGCGCGTCCTCGAGCTCGACCCGGACTGCTACGGCATCAACCGGCGGATCGCTCAGGCCTATCGCGCCCAGGGCAAGCTCGACCTCGCCCGGGAATACTACCTCCGCGAGATGCGCGACGATCCCGGCAACACGGACCTGCTCTTCGAGATCGGGGAGATGGCCCTCGAGGCCGGGCAGATCGCCATGGCCACCGCCAAGTTCACCCACATCCTCGAACTGGACGACGAGCATCCCGAGGCGCACTACGCCCTCGGCAAGATCTGGATGATGCGGGGGCGGATGGAACGGGCGCTGGAACACCTGGAGCGGGCCGAGCTGCTCTTCGACCCGGAGGAGATGCCCGGCGGGCTGCCCGTCCTCCTCGGCGAAACGCTTTTCCAGCTCGGCCGCTACGATCAGGCGATCGAACGTCTCCGCGAATGCGTGGAAGAGGAGCCCGATCGCGCCGAGGCGTGGATGATCCTGGGCAACTGCCTGCTGGCCAAGGGACGCTCCGACGACGCAGGCGAGGCGTTCCGCCGTGTGTTGAAGCTGGAGGGAGACCACGCGGCCGCCCATCATCAACTGGGTGTCAGCCTCTACCACCGCCGTCGCTACCAGGAAGGTCTGGAACACTGCCGCGAGGCGCTGCGGATCAAGCCGGATTTCTTCGCGGCCATGACCACCGTCGCCATCGGTCACCTTCGTCTGGGACAGTGGCGGGCCGCGCGGGCGATGCTCAAACGGGCGTTGCGGCACGATCCGGACAACCACGATCTTCAGCGGCTGTTGCGGCGGATGTGGATCTACCGTTTACGGTGGACGCTGCGGAAAGCGGCGGCATGGCTGCATCCGACGGATGGGTAAGATCGCCGATCTTTCCCATATCGCCATCGCCGCCCTTCGTCATTTCACAGCCGGATTCGCGGACCTCGACTCGCCCCTTGCAACCGGGCTCCGTTCCGTTTGTTATAATCGACGGGGAAAGGTAGCGTGTGCGCCCTCGCGGCGCGGGAGTTATCGACCTGGCATCTGACGGGAACCAGCAATGATGCTTCGACGAACAAACGTGTTTCGATCGGTCCTGATCGTGGGGCTGTGTCTCGGCCTGAACGTCTCCGCCGGGGAACCGGAGGCCAAGAAAACGACGAAAACGGCCTCCAGGACGAAGACGCCCGCCCCCCGCCCGGTGAGTCCGATCAACGACGTGGCCGAATCGCTCAACGCCGGGCGGACCCCGGCTGCGGCGACCATCGAGCGCATCATGGATCAGGCGGTCCGCAACATCGCCGCCCGCTACAACCTCAACGACGTACAGACCGAGATCACCGCGGACATGATGCGGCGGGGCGTCTACAAGTTCCTGCGGGAAAACGAGGACGAGGTCTGGCCCGTCCTCCGCGACCTGCTCAAGTGGCGGCTCCGCGCCCCGGACGATCCGGAAGCCCGCAGGCGGATCGGGAAGACTGCCCGGCCGTTGCTGGAAAAGGCCAAGGCCGCCATCCTCGAAGCCAACGAACAGTGGCGGGCCATCCTCAACGAGGAGCAGCGCCGCGTCCACGATTTCGACCTCCGCGAGATGGAAACGACCTTCCGGAAGATCGACGAGCGTTTCTCCGAGTGGGAAACGGGCAAGAAACCGCACGATGAATACCTCTTTCCGGAGCCGAACCTCGCCGGGGAGCCTGCGCGTCCCACCCGCCCGAAAGAGGGAACGCTCCCCGTTCCCCAGAAGGAGATGTTCAATCCCAAGCACATCTTCGAAGCGATGGTGGAACGGTTCATCAAGGATTACGATTTGAAAGAGGGGCAGATCACCGCCGCCCGCTCGATTCTGGAGGAATACAAGATCAAGGCGGACGATTTCTGCACGGCCAACAAGGCCGCGTTCGCAGAGGTCATCGCCAAACAGCAGGACGCCCTGCGGCGGCGGGACATGAAGGCTGTCAAGGAGGCCGCCGCCGAACACAAGAAGCTGCTCAAGCCCATCTACGCCATGGGCGAGCAGATGCAGACGCGGCTTCGCGGGCTGCTGGAGACCGCCCAGATCGAGCGGTACGAAGCCAGGAAGAAAGGCACCCGCCCCGTACGGAAAAAACCGGCCGAAAAGAAAAGCGCCGGGGCGTCCAACGTCGGCACCTCCGGCGAGACGTCCTCTTCCGCCGGCTCCTAGGCAGCGGAAGTTCCCCATCGCCTGCGGGCGCGGGCGTACACCTCCGGGCAACCCCGGTCCGGACGAGACTGTTTGCGTCTCGCCGCGCGGCACCCGAACCTCCGCGATACGCACCCAGCAACATACGGCGGCGACTCATACGGGGAGCGGCGTTTTTCGAACACTTCCTTTGGCCGGCGGTCGGGCGACGGCCGACTATCGGACGATGACCACCGTCGTGGCCGAAAAATGTTTGCTTCGAGGAGGGCCGAATTCTACGATTTTATAGAGGCGGACGGCGCGAACCGGACCGCCGATCGAGACGTTGGAAAGGCCGCCGGGACGGACGGCCCGTCGGCTCCGACGAGGTGCGAACCATGAGGGAGTCGATTCGCCCAGATCATCCGTTGCGCCGGCTCTTCGCCGGGCTGGTCGAGCAGACCTTCTGTACCGAGGTGGGGCTGTGCGACCCGGCGCTCACCTCCTACCTGTCGGACCTGCTGGTGGATTTCACGCACGTCGATCGTCTCAGCGCGATCCGGCGGTTCAGCGGGCAGAAGCTGGAACACCTGGCGGCCTTGCTGATCGCGCTGTCCGACGAACTTCCCGAAGACGAAACCGAGCGCGACCGGACGCTGTACCGCAACATCGGCGATTTCGCGCTGTTCTGGACGGGCGTGTATC
>CAZNQN010000100.1:0-7818 GCA_964574925.1 uncultured Phycisphaeraceae bacterium
CGTGAGGGAGCGGGCACGATTCGGCACGGTCGAGACGAGCCTTTGAGACGATTGTGAGACGGACGAATGAATCCCGGCACTTGCCCGGTCCATCCACGCAAGGGCGGAGGGTTGTCGAGGACGGAAATGAAATCCGCGGCGCGGCCGAGCAGTGGCGAAGTCTTGTCGAACCGTCCTTCCGCGCGGGTACAGGACGTCCCGTCGTCCGTCGTTCGACGCGCCCGACCGGTACGACCTCCTGTTTCGAACCCGATCCGGGTTCGGATCGGCGTCGTCGACGTGCTCGTGTCCTGTGCGGAGCCGCGCATTCGGAAGGCGTTCGCCGCGCTGTATCGCGGGTATCCGACCGGTGAGGGGGGCGAGCCGGACGTGTCGATCGAAATCCGCCCGGACGGTCGGGATCCGGTCTGGCGGCGCCGCTATCGCATCCTCGCCGATGGGGAACCGTTCGGCCCGCCTCGTCCCCGCGGCCACGTACTGCCGTTTCTGGAATGGGCGATCAACTGGCGGATCCTGTCCGCCCGGCCGGAGTTCGTGCAGCTCCACGCCGCCGCCCTCGTTCGTGATGGAAGAGGCCTTCTGCTGGCGGGCACGTCGGGGGTGGGCAAGTCCACGCTGTCGGTAACGCTGCTCGCCCGCGGCTGGCGGTTTCTGACGGATGAACTCGCCCTGCTGGAACCGGAATCCGACCGGGTTCATCCCTGCCCCAAGGCCGTTTGCCTCCGCGCCCCCATGTTCCAACGGATCGCAGCGCTCGGACTTCGGCTGGCCGGGCGGCGTTATCACGTCAAGGGCGTCAAGGGCAGGGTGGGCTACATCAATCCGTTGGACGTCTCTCCGGACGCGCTCGCCCCCGTGTCCCCGATTCGATGCGTCCTGTTCCCGCGATATGTTCCGGGGACGGAACCGAGGCTGGAGCCGCTTTCCGTATCCCGCGCCGTGCTGGCGCTGACCCGCTGCGCCCTGAACGCCGGGCGGTTCTCCGACGGCGGCGTGAAGACGTTCCGGCGACTGCTCGATGCGGCCCCATGCTTCGAACTGATCAGCGGCGACCTCGCGCGGACCTGCGACCTGCTGGATACGCTGATGGGGGAAGTACACGCCGTCGTTTGAGCACGCTGTGCGCCGCGGGCGGACCTATCGTCCGGCATCGAACGTGCGGTTGCGCATGTCTTCCGCGTGCTGAAGCAGTTCTTCGCGGGAGGGGTATTCCGCCGGCTCCAGCACGAAATGCCGATGGCGATGATCGTGGATGCGCCCCGGCCAGAGGACCTCGGCGAAGAAGTCGATGGGCATCCACTGATACCAGGGGGGATCGACCTTCCAGTGGGTCTTGAGGGTCTTGTACCCTTCCTTGCGGATGATCACGTCGTAATCGCCGTACCAGAGGAAATCGGTGGAGACGGTGCTCCGCCCGACTTCCCGGTCGTTGAGGTAGACGAGCGCATGCGGCGGATCGGTCGAGATGGTGATCGTCCGCCGGACGCAGCCGCTCGCCGACGCCGCCGCCAGTACAGCGCCGGTCAACAGGCCCACGCCCATGGAACGGAAGGTTCGAGTCCACGCCGGCGCACCGTGGCGGGCGGTGACGTCGCTCGACCCTCGCTCCATCTTCCGGTCAGCGGTGGCGGTAGAGGTATTCATGCAGGTACTCGATGGCGGCCTGGCGGTCGTCGGATTCCAAGGCCAGGATGTCGCCGGACGATATCATCCCGAACAGTTCCCCGTCTTCCACCACGGGCAGATGCCGGATGCGTTTCTGGGTCATCACCGCCCGACAGTCGGCGAGTTTCGTGTCGCGTCGGCAGCAGGCCATGGGCGAGGTCATCACCTCTTTGACGCGCGTCTCGGCGGGGGAGCGTTCCGCCGCCACCACGCGGTTGAGGATGTCGCGCTCCGTGAAAATGCCCACCGCCCGCTCGTCCTCCACCACGACCAGGGCGCCGATGCGACGCTCGTTCATCAAGTGGGCCGCCTCCAGCACGGTCGCCGTGGCCGGAATGGTCTGCACCTCTCCACCCTTGCGTTCGAGAATGGATTGGGCCGTCGGCATGGTTCGGTTCCTCCCGGCACGTGTTCCCCGACGCGTTTACCGGACGTTCATTTTGCCGGGAAGCAGCCGATCCGCAAGATCCTTCCGCACCGGACGTTGGCGGCGGCTGTGAATTGTTCCTCGGAGAAGATCGGGGGATCGACCCGGCGCAGACCCCATCCCCTGTGGCAAGGGCTGGGGAAAGCTGAAAAAGGAGGATGGATGCGAGCCGGGTGATGGCTCACCCGACTCGCATCCGACAGGCCGGTGCGTCACTCCGGCTGTGAGGTCTGTTGAGCAGCGTCCGCCGATCGGTCGGGCCGCCTCAGCTCCGCCGTCCTCTCGCAGACATCCCTCTATACCAGCGAAGCCGCTTAATTATTCCCCGCGTTTCAAAAAAAGCACGTCGATGTGTGTAACAAATCCGTATCGGACCGTCCGCCGTTCGGAAGCCTCCGGCAAGGCAGGACGCGAGGCCGGCGCCGTCGGGAACGGACCCTACGGAACGTATTTATAACCGATGCTGTGCACGGTCACGATGTGCTTGGGGTGCTTGGGATCGGTCTCGAGCTTCCGCCGAAGGCTGACGATGTGGTTGTCCACCGTGCGCGTCGTGGGGAACCCCTCCAGCCCCCAGATGACGTCGAGGAGCTTGGCCCGGTCGACGGGCTGCTCGGCGTTCTCGACGAGCATTTTGAGGATTTCCAGCTCGAAGTACCCCAGGTTGAAGGTCTGGCCCCCGCGGTCCACTTTTCCCTTTACGAGATCCACCGTGGCTTCACCCACGCGCAGGACTTTGGGAAGCCCCTTGCCCGCGCCCGTCCTTCGGAGGGCGGCCTTGATCCGTGCCAGAAGTTCACGGACGCTGAACGGCTTGGTGATGTAGTCGTCGGCACCGACCTCCAAGCCGCGGACGATGTCGATCTCCTGGCTTTTCGCCGTGAGCATGAGGATGGGGACGACGAAGCCGGCCTCGCGGATCCGCCGACAGACCTCCAGCCCGTCCACCTTGGGCATCATGATGTCGAGCAGGATCAGGTCCGGCTGGGCGTCGGTGGCGAGCTTCAACGCCTCCTCTCCGTCGGCGGCGAGGAGCACTTCGTAGCCTTCGAACTGGAGGTTGTCACGCAGCCCGGCGGCCAGGTCCGCTTCATCCTCGGCGATCAGGATTCGAGCCATGCTGGGTCTCCTGTTGGTTGGGACGATCCGCCTCGCGGGGCGGAGCCGCGGGAGGGCCGGTGCGATCGGATCCGGCCGCCCCGACTTCCGCCGCCGGTAAGAATATGCGAAAGGTGCTGCCTTTGACCAGTCGCGATTCGACATCCAACGCCCCGCCGTGGCATTCGACGATGTGCCGGACCAGCCTGAGACCCAGCCCGGCGCCGCCGCGGGCGCGGACCCGCTCGTCGGGGGCGCGGTAGAACCCGTCGAAAATCCGGGCCCGGTCCTCCGGGCGGATGCCGATGCCGCGGTCGTGGATGGAGATCAGCACGCCCCGCCGCCCGCGACGGACATCGTGTCGAAGCTCGACGTGCAGCGATTTCTCCTCGTCGGAGTATTTCACCGCGTTGTCGAGCAGGTTGATGATGGCCTGCTTGATCGCGCCCGCATCGGCGGCCACCGGGGGAAGGCCCTCCTCGGCCGTGAAGCGGTGCTCGAATCCTTCGTGGTCGAGACGGGCGGTGTAGGTTTCGTAGGTCTCCCGGACGAGGCGGGCGATGTCGATCGGCTCTGGACGGTATTCCTTCCGCCCGGCGTCGATGCGGGAGAAATCGAGGATGTTCTCGATCATGGCCGTCAGACGCGAGCACTCGCGGAGGATGACCTCGTAGTATTCGCGCTTTTTCTCCTCCGACTGGATTTTTCCCGATTGCAACGTTTCGGCGAAGAGGTGGATGAGTGCGAGGGGGGTTTTCAGCTCATGGGAGACGTCGGCGACGAAGTTGGCTTTCATCTCGGCCAGGGCCACTTCCCGCCGGGCGGTGCGGACCAGGATCGCCATGGCTGCCAGGAGCATGAGCAGCGCCAGCGCCGGCAAGGCGAGCTGGACCGCCACGAGGCGCAACACGGTCCGGCGCTGCTGGGCTGCATAGGCCGATGTGGGACGGATGACCCGCGACTGGAGGGGGGGAAACAACCGCTGCGACCAGGGGGAATCGGCGTCGGTCTCGGCGATCTCCAGCATGTCGCCGGAAGGGAGCAGGGGAGCGATCAGGTTCTCCTGGAGCCGCTCGGGGTCGAGATGGAGGACGAGAAGACGGTCCGGTGCGTGGGGTTGTAGGGGAGAGAGCCTGCGCAGCGCGAACCAGTAGGGACCTTTCTCATTCTCGACGCGGACGATCCACGGATCCGGTGGCGAGGGGGTCTTCACCACGGGCCGAAGACGGTCCGGAAGCGATCCTTCCCACGGACGGTTGCGGGAGCCGGCGGCGAAGCCCGGTAGCGGCGCGAGGTTCTTTCCATCCCAGACATACGCGGCGTCCAGCCAGGCGGGGAACGGAAACGTTCCGGCAGGGGAGTCGTCCGGGTTCGAGGTGGCGTCGCGGGCGGCGGCGTCGAGGGCGGCGGCGAGTTCCTCATGGAAGATGCGGCGGGCGGTCTCTGCGAGATGGGCGGCGCGGAGCTCGGCGGGGGCCATCAGCCGCACGACCAGCGTCCGGGCCTGCTGGAGGGAGAGGACGACGCCGACCAGCGTCAGGCCGAGGGCGAGGACGATCATCCAGAACCCGGCGATCCGGCGGGTCAGGGTGCGAGCGGCTGCGTGAAAGCTGGCCGGGGGCATCGGCAATCCTGCTTGCGTCCACCTTGGCGAAGACGCGGGTGATGCGAGGCGCTAGGGCGGCAGCGAGTGGATGACCCTGGCGTCCGGCGGCGGTCGATAGGTGAACAGGTCGTCGTCCAGGGACGCATCGAGGGTCAGGTCCTCGGTGTTCTTTTCGGCCACGAGGCGGCCCGCCTTGCGGGTTTCGGTTTTGAGGACGAGGCCGGTCCGTTCATCGATCCAGTAGCGGGTGACGGACGCTTCGGCGCCCGTCGCGTTCCTCGCCTCGAACACCAGACAGGGACGGATGAGGATCGCTTCCCGCCCGACGTAGCGGACGCGGTCCTTCTCGACCATCTTCAGCAACTGGTCATGCACGAGGACCGGTCGGGCTTTCGATTCGATGACCAGTGTCTCGCCGTGGGTTTCACTGACGTCCCACTGATGTTTCCCGTCGGAGACGGCGAGGATGCGGCCGGTTTTCCGCCAGGGCTGCTTTCCCGTGCGGACGGACATCTCGGTGTCGAGCCGGATCAAACGGCGCCCGTCGGCGCGCTTCTCGTAGATGCGCGAAGTCGATCGCTGCACGCGGTCGCCCTCATAGCGAAGGGTGACGGTGCGCTGGAAGAAGGCGGGCACGCGGCGCCGTTTGGCGGCGAGGTCCTGCAACCGGCTCCGCGCCAGCTCGATCGGACCCGCCCGCAGCGTCGAAGCGATGCAAGACCACGCCAGAAGGAAAAGGATCGGCAGACAGAAGCGACGGGTGGTGTGGGGTTTCGGGACCGTTGCGGCAACCGTTCCGTGAAGCGATCGGGTTGGTTTCCGGAGGACGGAAACGGATAACCGCTCCCTCACGGTCGCGGCTCTGTTGGGATTCCGCTCCCTTACGGTCGCGGCTCTGATGACGGTCGCGGCTCGGTTGGCGGCGCGGGGGAGGCGGGTTGTTTCGGATCGAAGCGCGACGGCATCGGGCGACATTTCGTGCGCTCTATTCCGGTATGCTCGCTGTCCGAATCCGAATCCGCGGCGTCCGTCCAACCGGTTCGTTTCGAGCCGTTTTCCTTCAAGCGGGTTCGTCATCGGGCCTTTCCACGGTTATAGTATTCGATGCCGGAGCGACGATTCGCCATTCCGGCTACGGAAACGGAGATTCTCCTGCGGACCTTCCCGGGGTCATTGACGGGCCGGTAAAGGCTCCGCTCATCGTTCTACCAAGGAGTGTAACGCATGGCGTCGATCGCGGAAGAGCGCGTCTGGGAACAGCTTCGCACGGTCCGGGACCCGGAGCTGGGCAAGGACCTCGTCACCCTGGAGATGGTCAAGAAGGTGGAGATCGACGGGGGACGGGTGCGCGTGCACGTGGAACTGACGACGCCCGCGTGTCCGCTGAAGGAGCAGATCGGGCGGGATGTAGAGGAGGCGCTGCGCAAGATCGAGGGAGTGGAGGCGGTCGAACTGGTGTGGAGCGCGCAGGTGCGTTCGAGTCGCCCGGGAGCGACGGTGCTGCCGGGGGTGAAGAACATCGTGGCCGTCGGCGCCGGCAAAGGGGGCGTGGGCAAAAGCACGGCAGCGGTGCTGCTGGCGTACGGATTGAAACGCAGCGGGGCGGCGGTGGGGTTGCTCGATGCGGACGTGTACGGACCGAGCGTGCCGACGCTGACGGGCGTGGAGGGCACCCGGCTGGAAGTGCGCGACAACCTGATCGTGCCGCCGCAGGCGGGCGGCGTGAAGATCATGAGCATCGGGTTCATGGTGGATCGGGACAAGGCGTTGATCTGGCGCGGTCCGATGACGCACGGCGTCATCAAGCAGTTCCTGGAACAGGTGGACTGGGGGACGCTGGATTACCTGATCGTGGACCTTCCGCCCGGGACGGGGGACGTCCCCTTGAGTCTGGCGCAGTCGATTCCGCTGACGGGGGCGGTGGTGATCTGCACGCCGCAGGACATCGCGCTGCTGGACGCGCGGCGGGCGGTGAAGATGTACCAGCAACTCAACGTGGAGTGCCTGGGCATCATCGAGAACATGAGCTACTACCTGTGCCCCGAGTGCGGGCACCGGGATGAGCTGTTCGATCACGGCGGGGCGAAGGCGGCGGCGGAGGAACTGGGCGTTCCCTTCCTCGGCGAGATCCCGCTGAACGCGGACCTTCGTCGATTCGGGGACCGGGGCACGCCGGAACATGCCTTCACCGACGCCGACGAGAACGTGGTTCGCTCCGTGCAGGCGGTGGTGGAGGCGACGGCGGGGCAGATCAGCATCCGCAGCGCGCAGCAGGCGGCTGCCCCCACGCTGACGGTGGAATAGATCGAGCCGAGACACGCAGCGACGGGTGGATTCGAAAGCGAGGTTCGAGATGACGAAGGCGGAACTGCTGGCCCGGCAGATCGACGACACGCGGGCGTGGACGCTGGCGCTGTTGGAGGATTTCGCGGACGGGGACTGGACCTTTCAGCCGAGGGCGGGGATGGCGCATGCCCTTTGGCTCTGCGGGCATCTGGCGGTGGCGCAGGACACGCTGGTGCACGTGCGGTGTCTGGGCGGGGAAAGCGTGCTCGACCCGTCGTTTTCGGCCCACTTCCCGATCGGGGCGCCGGTGCCGTCGGCGGCGGAACATGACTATCCGTCCGTGCGCGACGTGCTCGATACGATGGCGGCGGTCCACGAAAAGACGCTGGCGGCGGTCCGCTCGATGAGCGAGGCGCTGCTGGCGGAACCGGCCTACGGGAAGGATGGGGCGATCCATCCGCACTATCGGGACAAGGCCGGGGCGGTGTGCCACTGCAGCCGACACGAGGCGTTCCACGCCGGGCAGATCGCCTCGATCCGCGGGCTGCTGGGCAAACCGTTTCTTCGATAGGGAGGAAGGCGGTTGGGAGAGGAGCGGACGATCCGGGTGAAGGTGTTGCTTTTCGGTCCGGCGGCGGAAGCGGCCGAGCCCCCGGCACAGAAGGTTGCCGAGCAGGGCACGGAGCCCGCGACCGAGACCCCAGCGGCCGAGCCGCCGAAGCCGCCGGAGGTGATC
>CAZNQN010000101.1:0-7800 GCA_964574925.1 uncultured Phycisphaeraceae bacterium
TCGTGGCACAGCGCCGCCCGGATCCCCTTCACCTTGTTGGCCGTGATCGACATCCCGATCCCCGTGCCGCAGAAGAAGATCCCCCGGTCGTTCTCGCCGCGGGCGATCGACTTGGCGCCGGCCAGGGCGTGATCCGGGTAGTCGCAGCTCGCGGGACTGTTACATCCGAAGTCGGTCACCTCGTGCCCGGATTCCAGGAGATACTTCTTGATCCGTTCCTTCGCTTCGAATCCGCGGTGATCGCTGGACAGGGCCACTCTCATATCTCGACCTCCTGGAGACACTCCGCCACCCCCTCCTCGATCAGCCGGGCGCACGATTCGTAGACCTCCTCGTCCCCGCCCACCGGATCGCGCACGTCCCGGTCCTTGAGCAACAGGCGCACGCGATCCTCACACGAAGGCGCCATCGCCACCAGCGTCTTCCGGTGCCCCTCGGTCATGGCGAAGATGTGGTCCGCCTGGTGAAGCATCTGGGCGTCCACGGGGCGGGCCGCATGGCGGGAAAGATCCACGCCGCGGGCGGCCATCGCCCGTTTCGCCCCCTCCGAAGCCGGTCCGCCGCCCGCGCCGACACCAGCGGAAAGGATCTCGATCCCCCGCCGTTCCAGTTCCTCCGGATTGCAGCCGATGCGCTCCGCCAACATCTTCCTCGCCAGCCCGGCGGCCATGGGGCTTCGACACGTGTTGCCCGTGCAGACGAACAGGATCCTCAACCTGGCCAATCGCTCGACGATGCCCCGATCGTACACGCCCTCTCGCAGAATGTGAAACGACGATCCGCTCACCTTGACGATCGTGGAGGGGCGGGCGTAGCGGGTCGGCCCGGCGTCCAGCAGAAGATCGACCTGTTGACCGAGGGCACGCTTCGCCTCCCGCCCGTCCCGCGGCGGCGGGTCTCCTTTCCGGTTGGCGCTCGCCGCCACCACGGGCGCGTCCAATTCACAAAGGATCCGACCGGTGAGCGGATCGTCGGGACACCGCAGCCCCACGGTCCCTTGGTGGTAAATGGCGGCGGCGTCCAGCTCGCCAGACGCCTGCATGATGGGGGCAACCGAGGGGTCGGGGACGTCCAGGATCAGCGTAAGCGGTCCCGGCCAACCTTTGCGGATGAAGCGACGTGCCAGACCGGGAATTCGGGGAACAAAACGGTCGGCATCCGACGGCTTCCCAATGTGAACGGTAAAGGCTTCGTCCTTCTTGCGCGATTTGACTTCACGGAGGCGAGAGAGGGCGTTCGGATCGTCCGCCCGGGCGGCGACCCCGTACACCGTCTCCGTCGGAAGGACGACCAAACCCCCCCCTTGCAGCACGTCCCTCGCCCGGCGGACGGCCTGAGCGCGATCGTCCGGATCGGCTACACGAATCACCTCCAACGCGACCTTCTCCCATCACCACGATGCCTACGGTAAGGAACGGCTACGACCTGTCAAGAGAAGGCGGCGCGACACGCAGACGTTCGACCGTGGCCGGAAAGGCCAGAACGGCCAGCAACACCATCAGAATCGGCTCCGTCGGCGCGCGATAGCGGATCTGGACGTGCGTGATGCAGTAGACGATCGAGAACACCAGCAGGACCATCACCAGCCAGCCCGTTCCCGCAACCGGACGGCGACGGCGCACGATCAACAACACGATCAGCATCAGGACGCTGACGCCCTGCGAGATGCTCACGATCCGTTTCGAGGGGGCGAGGGGATAGCCGAATCGCGTGTGCCGGCTGCGGGTCAGCATCGTTCCCGCCCAGTAATCGAGCGTCCGTAACGCGACGAGCTTCACGAATCGACCGGGATCGGCGCGGATCGCTTCGAAGGCCTTATGCCGCGCTTCGTCCAGGAACGCTTGTTCTTCGATTCGACTGACCTTCGCCTGCGCATCCTCATTGAGCAACGGAAAACGCTCATAAAAGACGCGGGCCGGATCCGCATCCGCCTCCGGACACGTGCCCAGCCACAGCTCCAGCCCGAGGCCGTTGCGCATGTAAAAGATCCGATCGAACTGGATGTAGTTCCGGATCGTCCACGGCGCAATGGCCAGCGCCCAGCCGGCGACACTGACGATGACGCCGCGCGCCACCCGCTTCCACCTCCATCCGCCGGAGCGGACGATCGGCCAGAGCACGAAAAACGGATAGGCGATCGTCAAGGCGGGATTGATCCAGGCGACGGCTCCCAGCCACAGGCCGAATAGCAACATGCGACGGGCGGTCGGCGGACGGTCCCCCAGCCGGTGGGCGACATACGCGCTGACCACCACAGCCAGCGTGAACAACGTCGTATCCCACAGATACGTCACGTATCCGATCAATGTGGGGTGCAGCGTCGCGAGGATCGCGCCGCCCCACGCCGCCTTTCGTCCCGCAAGCCGTCGCGCCAGCAGGAAGGCGAAAACGACCACGGCCGTCGAGGCTGCGACGTTGATCAGCCGCAGCAGCGCCGTCGCGGGGCGGGTCTCGACGCCCAGCAGCGCATAGACCCCCGCGACCAGGAACGAATAGGCCGGCGGAATCAGGGCGGACGGTTCGGTCGGTTCACGGGTGGTGATGAGGGGGCTGACGATCGTGCCCTGCCGCAGGAGGCGTTGTCCGGAGAGAACATACTCGCGGTAGTCCTTCGGCGGGGTGATGCTCAAGCCGGTGGTGGCGCAGGCGTAGATGAGACGCAACGCGAAGGCGACGGCCACCGTCACCGTCAGCCACCGCCGCTCCCGCCGGGACAACGGCAACGCCGCCGGTTGCGGATCGTTTTCTTGCACGATGGTCGGCATCCGTGCCGGTTCTCCGTGGATGCGAACGTCAGCGGGACTCTCCGGGCAGATCCGGGGCCGCTCTCCGAAAGCGGCGGCGCAGGGAGCGGACGATCACCCAGAGAAGAAACGCGCCGCCCAGGCCGATCAACGTAACATATCGTTCGAGCCACGGCCGGGGTTGAGGAAGCAGTACGCCCCCCACCTCGACGGTGGACCCGTCGGCGAAACGGACGGTGACGACGCCGGGGGCGGGCCGACTGGGAACCGGTTTGGCGCGCAGCTCGAACTCGGCCGACTGCCCCGGCTCAAGCGCCGAGGCGCTACTGTCCGCTTCCACCCGGCAGGCGCCGCGCGGTTCCTGGACGCCGACGGCCACCAGCCCCGTGCAATGGGCCGACCATCCCGGCGGCGGATGGAACAGCTCGCCCCAGTAGTGGGGAAACGTGACCTCCACGATGGGACGGTCCCCCTGATTGGTGACCGTCCAGCGATAGAACCGGTGCATCCGGTCCGGCCCGCCGGTGATGAGCACCGGGGCATCCCCTCCCGGCGGCTGTGCCCGGACCGGTGACGACCCCCACACCCCTCCGCAGACGATCGCGCACGCGAGAATCCGGCGCAAGAGGTTTCCTTACCGTCGCTTGAGCGTGTCCGGATCGCGCGGCGGCAGGCGCTTGACCGGACCGAAGGCCGCAAACGTCAAATCCGGTGCCTTGTCGTACCCGCCCTTGAAGATGGCGTCCGCGTCTCCTACGGCCAGGATCACCAGCTGGTCGGGATGGACGTACTTCCTGGCCACCCGCCGGACGTCCTCGGGCGTGACTTTGCGGAGATTGTCCAGGTACGTCTGCCAGTAGTTCGGATCGCGACCCGTGTACTCGTCGTCCACATAGGTTTCCAGAATGGCCATCTTGTTGGGGAACCGCTGGGGGAACGATTCGACGAAATACGCAATGGCGTCCTGCACGTCCTTTTCCGAAACCGGTTCCTCACGAAGCCGGCGGATTTCGTCCAGCACGATCTTGGCCGCATACGCGCACGAATTGTTCTTGCTCTGGAACCAGCAGATGAAATCCTCCGGATAGTAGACGCCCTGGTGGAAGCGGCTCCCCGTGTTGTAGGCCAGACCTTCGTCCGAACGAACGCGGGCGAACAGTCGCGACCGGAATCCCGCCCCACCGAGGATCCCGTTCATGATCTGAAGGGCGAACTCATCCGGGGATCCTCGGACGACGGAGCGATGTCCGATCGAGACCCGCCCCTGGTTGACGCCCGGTTTGTCGATCATGTAGACGCCCGGCTGGGGCGTGTATTTCGGCGCGGGGAACGTCGTCGGTCCCGTCTCGCCGATGGGCCAGTCGCTGAACGCATTCTCCAGTTTCATGAGGAGATTGTCCCGGTCGAAATCGCCGGAAACCGCAACGATCATGTTCCCCGGGTGGACGTATCGGTTGTGGAACATGAACAGGTCTCCGCGGGTGATGTTGCGGATGGTGGCGGAAGAGGGATAGCGGTTCGTGAAGTGCTCATCCCCATACATCAGGAATCCCCATTCGATGCGGGAGATGGAAGCCGTGGAGTCGTTGCGGCGCTTAATGTTCTGGAGCATGCGTTCCTTGGCCTTGCGGAACCGCTCCTCGTCGAAACGGGGATGACGAAGCATGTCCATGAACAGCCCCAGCGCCTCGTCGATGTCCTTGGACAGACACGAGAGCCGCGCCTTGCCCTGCGTCTCGCCGAAACGGACGGACATGGACGCCGCCAGGAAGTCCACCCGCTCGTCGAAATCCTCCGGGGAGAGATTCTCCGTGCCCCCGTCCCGCATCTGGGATCCCACCAGGGCCGCGAGTCCGGTCTTGTCCGGCGGATCGACGGCGGAACCGGCACGGATGGTGACGGACATGTCGAAGATCGGAAGCATGGGATCCTCGGCCAGGTATACCACCATGCCGTTGGGGAGCACCGTGCGGAACTTCGACGCCGGCGGCAGACGGTATTCGAGCTTGGGGAAGTGAATCATGCTGGGGTGGGCGGGGATGCCCTCGTCCGCCCGCAGCGGCAGCACCAGCAACACGGCGGCCGCAAGGGTCGATCGGATCCATCGTCGCGCACTCATCTATTTCGGCTCCTTTTCCTGGGTTTTGTTCTTTTCCTGTTCACGAAGCCATCGTTGCAAGCGAAGCTCCCGCGAACGTTCGCGCATCTTCTTGATGACATATTCGAACATCGACCGCAGGCGCGGGGTCATGCGGGGGGAATCCAGTCCGGCCTCGAGGACGTCGGCCCGGTAGTCGATATCCTCCGGATCCGTCAGCGTCTGGAGCTGCTTCATCCGTCGCTTCAAATGGACGCGCCATTTCTTGGGGAGCTTGGCCGCCAACTCCTTGTACGCCGGATCCGATTCGAACGATTCGCCGCCCGAGGGGTTCTGTTCACCACCGGCTGCGACGTGCCCTTCGCTTGCAGGGGGTTGCGTCATCGTCGCGGTCGCCGCGGCGGGCTTCGCCTGTTTCGTGCGATAGATGGCGACCGTCCGCGTGTCGGGGTCGAGGTACGCCTGCGCGACGCGCTGCACGTCGTCGGCCGTCACCGCCATCATGCGCTGCGGTCCTTCGTTGATGTACTGCCACTTGTACCAGGTTTCATACAATCCCAGTTGGAGCATCAACCCGAAGTTGCTTCGCAACCGTCGCACCGAGGCGGCGAGCACCTGGTTCTTGACTTTCTGGAGCTCGTAATCGCTCACCCGTTCGGTCCGCAGCTTCTCCAGCTCTTCAAGGACCATCTTCTCCACGTCCTCCGGCGATTTGCCCTCCTTGACGGTGACGTTGATCTCGAAATGACCGGCGTATTTGCGGGCCTGATGTCCGGCAAAGGGTTGCCCGATGGCGATGTCCTCTTTTTCGACCAGACGCTTGTACAACCGTCCCGTCTTGCCGGAGAGCAACTCACCGAGCACGTCGAGGGCGGCCTCGTCCGTGTGCCCGATGGGCACGCCGTGGAACCGGATCCGCACCCGCGGATTGGTTTCCGCTTCGGCGTAGAACCGCCGTTGTGCCAGCGGGGGCGGTTCCTCCGTCAGCACCGGCGGCGGCGTCCGCGGACCGCGGGGAAGCCGACCGAAGTACTTCTTCGCCAGCCGGATCATGTCGTCCGTCTGGAAATCCCCAACCAGTACCACCGTTGCGTTGTTGGGAGCGTAATAAATCTTGTAGAACGACCGCACGTCGTCGCGGGTGATGGACTCCACCTCCGAGGGCCAACCGATCACCGGAATCCCGTAGGGATGGGCCTCCCAGAACATGGCCTCGAACGCCTCGTCGAACTTGCCCGTGGGCGTGCTTTCCACCCGCAGGCGGCGCTCCTCGCGGACGTTGTCCCGCTCGACGTAGAACTCCCGCATCACGCCGTTGGCCATGCGGTCCGATTCGAGCCAGAAGAACAACTCGATTTTGTTGGCGGGCAACTCGACGAAATAGATCGTGGCGTCGTGCATGGTGCCCGCGTTGAGCCGGGCGCCGCCGTTGGTCGTGTAGAGGTTCGCCAGTTCGTTGTTCTTGATGTACTGACGGGCCTTTTCGACGAGCTGATCGTACTGCTTTTTGTATTCGCGGTAGGTCGACGTCCACTGGGCGGGGTCGAGCACGTCGGTGATCTCGCCGCGACGTTTCATCTCCCGCATGCGGTTCATCTCGGCGATCATCTTTTCCCGCAAGGCGTCCTGCTGCTCGATCAGCTTCCGTTCCGCCTCGTAGTCCGTGGTGCCGATCACCCGCGAGCCTTTGAACAGCATGTGCTCGAACAGGTGCGCGATCCCGCTCTTGCCGCGCGGATCGTTGACGGCTCCCACCTTGTAGAACACGCCCGCGGCGATGGTGGGCTGCTCGTGCCGCTCGACCAGCAACACCTTCAATCCATTATCCAGAACGACTTCCCGCGGTTGCACGCCGCGTAGCGAACCGTTCTGCGCCCGGACCTCGGTCCCTCCCCCCGCACTCGTCAGCAGGGCGATCATGACGCTCAGCCGCACCGCCAAGCGCCGGGGGGTTTCGGCTCGGTGTCTGTTCATCGGTTGGTTCTCCTTCCTGGGGTTCGACGGAGCCTGTTCGGCCGACCTCGCCCGTCCGGTTCCATCGTAACACCCGGGCCGGCTTCGACAACAGCCCCGCGTACGCTTCCATCCCGGCCATCGACGCCGTCGCCGCCGCATTCCGCCGCGCCATCGGTCGATAGATTCGCATCGGGAGCACGAGCGATGGTACAATCATCCACCATGCAGAGCGAACAGGCACGTCCGCGGCGTTTCGGAGCCGTCGGCATCGGCCTGTGCGCCGCGCTGCCCGTCGCCGTGGCGGTCGCCCTCGGCGCCCTCGACGGACTGGACACGTTCGGACGGGACTTACACTTCCGTTACGTTTCCCGGATCGAGGACGCCGACCGGATCGTGCTGATCGACGTAGACGATGCCAGTCTGCGCGCCGTCGGGGAGTGGCCCTGGCCGCGACGCCGACACGCCCAGCTCGTGGACCTTCTGCACGATGCCGGCGCCGAGGCCATCGTTCTCGATTTCGCCTTCGCCGAACCGACCGCCCCCCGCATCGTCCACGCCGGATGGACGGAGGCGGGCGACATCGACCACCCCGCCGAGGTGCTCGGCAACCCGGCCGCCGACCGACCCATTTTTGACGATGATGAACTCCGCGACGCCCTCCGCCGGGCGGGCAACGTGTACCTGGCCATGTTCTCCCCTCTCCTTCCGCCGGGTCGAGATCCTGCCGCTCTCGACCGACGGGCCCGACAGGCGTTCGATGAAACCCCCTCGCTGACGTTCGCGGAGTTCGTCTCCGCAATCCGGAAAAACGGCTCATCGAACATGGGCATCGCGCGACCTGCGGATGAGACCGCCCTTCGCGCTTTGTACGATCGAGTCCGGATCGAACGGGTGCTTGAGGAAGACCTCTCCGTAGACGGGCACGAGGTGTTCGAGCGACTGGGGCGTCCCGCCGAGCTGTCAGCGGAGCGGATCGCAGCGCTTCTTCCCGCTGCCCGGCGA
>CAZNQN010000102.1:0-7683 GCA_964574925.1 uncultured Phycisphaeraceae bacterium
GTCGAACTTTCGCCACATCAACCGCGCCCGCAGCGTCAGGCTTCCTCCCGCCGCGCCGGGGACCGTCAGGCGATAGTGCACCACATGCGCCGTGCCCGGCGAGATCACGTTCACGTAGATGGGGGCGTAGATGTCCTGGGCATTGCGTTGATGGATGGGCCGGCCATGACGATCCACCAGCAACGCCTTGAAAAAATGCGCTTCGGGATCGACGTAGCCGTCCTCGCCGATCCACCCGCTTCGCGCCACCACCCGGCCCTCTTCGTCCAGGGCGGTGAACTCGATCCACGCCTCGTTGGAATCGTTGGTGCCGCCGGGGAAGGTATGCCCCACCCCGAGGTTGCGCACCACGACCTCGACGGTCACCGTCTCGCCCGCCCGCAACGGCGGACGGACATGGTCCAGGGCATAGACGGTCTCCGGTTCCGTGCCGCGCGCCTCGCGTCTCAGGGCGAACACGTCGATCCGCAGTTTGTCCCCCCGCAGAAACGTTTCGATCCGCTCGATGGTCTTCGTATCGCCGCGGACGAACGGAAGGGCCGTATTGACCGCCAGGAACCGGTGCGACCGGACCGTGCCGTTGCGGGCCGACACGTCGCCCAGCGGCGCCGGTTCCCGCGGCATGTGACAATCCTGGCAGCGGTTGCGGACCGGCGGGAGATAGAACGTCCGCGCGGCGTTCAGCGCCACGCCGCTGTCGTGCCAGTTGTCGTATTCATCCTGTCCGCGAAGCCAGCGGTAGTCGTTGATCGGCTCCTGCAAGCTCACTTTGTGGCAGGCGGCGCAGTACTCCGGCTCGCGGAAGAAGGGTTTGAGCATCCGTGCCTTGTGCACCTCCGGTCGGGCCTTGATCGCCGCATCATGCAACCAGGCACCGACCGTTCCGTACGGCGCCTCCGCAAAGAGGTAGGGATCGTCCTGATGGTCGGCGATGTTGTAGTTGCCGTTGCCGGTAACGTTGTGGATCCTGTCGATGGCGTGGCAGGCAAGACAGGTCAGACCGGCCTGCGCCTGAGCGCTGCGACGGTCGATGTCGTCCACCATGTTCCCCGGCAGCATCAGCACCGGATCGTGACAACCGGCGCACCACTGGCTCTTGATCCGTCCGAATTGCTCATCCCGACCGGGAAAGGCGTGGACGTGCTCGGCCATGCCGGGCGTCGGTGCCGTGCCGTTTTCGCGCAGATTGTTGACCGTCGCCTCGTAGAACGGATTGTTGAACGAGGCGAACCGGTGCGCCGAGTCCCGCCACTGCGCCACGATGTCTGCGTGGCACCGCTCGCAGGTCTCCGCCCCCACCGTCGCTTCCACCGCGAACCCGTAGCGGATCAGATCCGCCTCGAGCACCTCCCGCGAGGGCAGATCGCCCCGCGTCAGGATCCGTTCCTTCACAAACGTGCCCGTCGTGGTGGTGGCCGCGCTGGGGAAGAACGGACTTTCCGGAGGGACGAAACTGAGCGACACGTGTGAGCCGGCGGCGTACCGCGCCGGATCGCGCTCCCGCCCGCCCGGTCCCGCGCTCGCCTTCAGCGCCACGGCAGAGAACGTCGCCGCATCGCGCATCGACCACCCGTGCCCCAGCAGCAATCCGACGAAGGTGACCGTCGTGACAAGCCCGAAGCGGGCATAGGCGCCCGGTCGGGGTCGGACGAGCGAGACGTTGCGATGGATGACGTACGCAAGCGGCGCCGCCCCGGCCGCCGCGACGTGCAGCCACCAGACCCAGGCGTGCGCCCGACTGGCGGATTCCTGCATGATGAACGGACCGGTCACCGCCAGCACCACGCCGAAGGCGACGAACACCAGTCCGCTTAAGATCGTGGCCGCCCGACGCCGCGTCCACACCCGCCGCAGATGCCACACCGCGAACAGCGCCAGCATCCCCACCACAAGGAACCCCAGAAAGGTGTGCAGCAGCACCATGGCCTGGAACAAAGTGCCGATGGAAAAGACGCCGTTCTCGACGCGCTCGGCCGGTCCCCCGGGCATGAGCACCGGGACGCGGTTGGCCGCCAGGTACAGCGTGTTGGCGATCAGCAGCGCGCACGATACCAGCGACGCGGTCAGCCACGCCCGTTGCCCACCCGAAAGCAGGCTTCGCAGCCTCTCCCGTCCCCGGGTTTCCCCATGTTGGTTCGACGCCATCGCCTGTCCCCCGACCCGCAGGCCCGTTCCACCACAGTATACCGCCAACGTGTGCCGGGGAGAAAACGGAACGCGGCCCCCATTCCACCACCGTCCGGAAACGGAGCGAGACCACGCCGACGTCACGCCATCGGGCGCGAACACCCCACCCACACCGCCCAGCGCGTTTCTCGTATTCGGGTTGCGAGCCGCGGGCTTCAGCCCGCGCGATGTCGCCGCGTTCCATCCCCATTCGGTGGAGAAAGGATCGGCCCCTTCGAGACATGCCGCGGGGGAACGAAGGAAACGCCGCTCAACGGGAATCGAGAAACGCGCCGAGACGCTGCCGCCATGCATCGGGAATCGGTTGCGATTGGAACCGCCCCTCTCTCATCGCGCAGCAGACGGCCTTGATTCGCCCCACGGCGATCCGCTCCGTACCGCGATTGAACTCGATCTCGTAGCAGACGGACCGCTCGCCCATCTCCACCACGCGCAGGGACAGCGTCAATTCGTCCTCGAAACGGGCGGCGGACACGTATTCGCAGGAAGCCGAGACGCGCGGCCAGCTCAGCACCTCGATCCCGCCCGGATCGACGACGGAAAACCCCAGGGAGCGGAGGAAGGCGTGCTCCACCTCCTCCATGTAACGGAAGTAGTGGGAAAAGTGCAGGACACCGGCCAGGTCCGTCTCGGCGAACTGCACGCGCCGCGTGATCCGGAACGCTTCACTCATGATCGTCGAAAGGCGCGAGCGCCTCGGGATTCCTTCCGGTCACGGATCACGGGTTGCGCGTCTGCGCGTTCTGCATGGCCTCGGCAGCCGCCGCCAGCGTCGGATAGGACTCACCCAGCAGGCGGATCCGCATGTACAGCAACGCGGTATCCAGTTGCGGATCGCGTTTCGGACGGTTGTTCTCGTCCGGCTGCTTCAGCGGAGGCAAATCCTTGTTCTCGCCGTCGTCCTCGTCCTCTTCGTCCGCAGAGGCCGAATCGTCGTCGGACTTCTCGTCCTTCTTCTCCGCACCCTCCTTTTCCTTCGCATCCGGCCCGGCGTCTTCCTTGGCGGAGGAGCCTTTGTCCTCCTCTTTCGCCTTCGACTCGTCGTCCTCGTCCTTCTTCTTGTCGTCGTCCGTCTTGGGCTTGGGCGGGCCGAGCAGGTTGGCTTCACGCTGCATCTGGTAGACGTTGTACCGTTCCCAGCGGGTGAGCCGCACGGGGATATCCGGTTCGACGCCCCACGTCTTGGACCCCGGTTCCCGCTGAAGCGACACACCGCTGGGCAGATAGTAGCGGGCGGTGGTGATCTTGAGCTTGGCGCCCGTCCGCCCCAGGGTGATGAGGTTCTGCACGCTGAACTTGCCGAAGGTCCGCTCGCCGATGACGGTGGCCCGCCCGTTGTCGCGGGTCGATCCGGAAACGATTTCCGAGGCGCTGGCGCTGCGATCGTCCACGAGTACCACCAGGGGCAGATCCGAATACGGTCCGTCGCTGGGGGCGCGGAAGACGGCGTCCTCGCGCTTGAGCCGCCCGCGCGTCTCCACCACCTTGTCTCCCCGCTTCAGGAACAGCGACGACATCTGCCAGGCCGAATCCAAAAGCCCGCCCGGATTGCCGCGCAGGTCGAGCACCAGTCCCTTCAGCCCGCCGGCCTTCAGCTCGCTCAGCGCGTTGACCATGTCCTCGACGGTGTTCTTCTGGAAGTTGGTCACGCGGATGTAGCCGATGCCCAGTTCCCGATCGAGCCAGTGGTCCCACTTCTCCTCGTCGTCGGCGCGGCGACGGATCCCCTTCACCGAACGGATCTTGATCCTGTCGCGCTGCAGCGTGAACTCCAGATGCTGATCCCCGCGGCGGATCCCCAGCGTGACGTACGTCCCCTTCGGACCCGTGATGATGTCCACCACCTGGTTGATGGAGATGTCCTTCTCCAGCGGTTTGCCGTCCACGGAGACGATGACGTCACCCGCCTGGATGCCCGCCCGGTATGCCGGCGTGTCCTCCAGCGGCGTGACCACCTCGATCTCGTCCGCGCGGTTCTTGATGATGGAAATGCCCACGCCCACGAAGTCGCCGCGGGTGTGCTTCTCGAACTCCTTGCTTTCCCGCGGCCAGATGATCGTCGTGAAATCGTCCAGCGGATCGAGCGCCCCACGCATCAGCTCGCTGACCAGCAGGGACTCGGGGAATCGAACGGTCTCCCGGTTGATGACCTTGACGACCCGGCGGAAATGGTTCACGCACGTCCGCCGATCCACCGCGTCCGCCGCCCGCACCTGGTCGAGGTGCTCCTGCACGCGGACCTTGAACTCGTTGCGCTTTTCGTCGTCCTGCAACCCCTTGAACGTCTCCCGCGCCGAGGAGGAATCCGCCAGGATCAGCACCTGTTCCAGTCCGTGCTCGGCGATGGCCTTGAAGTCCGGCGGCTTGACGTAGTAGTCCTCGATGTAGCGCAGCGCCCGCTCGGCGTCCTTCCAGCGCGCCTGCTTGATCGCCTCGTCCCAGTGGCTGTCCTTCGTGAACATCCGGTCGAGGCGAAGATGCGTCAGCGCCTCGTGTTCGAGCCGCTGGTAGCGAGGTTCCGTTTCGTACAGCGCCGCCAGTTGCGAGTAGATGCGCCACGCCTTGCGCCACTTGTGCTCCTTGCGATAGCCGTCGGCCTTCTCCAGCGACGCGCCGACCAGCGCCTGAAGCCACTCGCTTTGCAGGAACGCTTCCCGGTCGTGGGTGCAATCCAGCGCTGCCAGCGCCCATCCCAGCGCCAGACTGTACTCCTTCCGCTCGACGCGGGCCTTGGCGTACCCGACGTACTTGTCGAATTCCTCCTTGTCGAGCCGCCGGCGCTGCTCCTGCTGCTTTTCGTATTCTTCCAGCCAGGCACGGACACGTTCGGTCAGCGGCCCGCCCGCCGTGACCCGGGCGATGGTCTCCTCGGCCTTGTCGAACGCCCCCTCCTGCACCAGCGCCACCGTCCGTCGCCACAGACGGTCCTGGGAACTGGCGACCTGGGGCTTCTCGGCCGATCCGGTCGCCACCAGCGTGACGACGACCAGCCCCACCCACGCTCCGTACCGCCATCCTTTGCGCGCCTGATACTTCATGGTCTCTCCTTGCGCGATCGATCGAATGTTGTTGCCACGTGCTCTCGGGGCGTCTTTCCCCGCCCGTGCCGAGTGTCTCATTCGCTTTGGGAACGGCCCCTCCTCGCCGCGATCGGCCCGCCATCGCCGCCGGACGCCGTGCCGACCGCCCGCCACCTTTCCCCCGCTCCCTGCGTTGTGGAAACCGGCGATCCGCCCGGGCGTCCCGCTCCCGTTTATCAGTATAAGAGGCTCCCAAAGCCCGGTCCAACACGTTTCCGCCCCCCACAGAAACCTTTCCTGCACCGGGACAAACCTGTTACGTTTGTCGGCCCCCCGTTCCAGACGGGTTAACCGCGCCATCGCGGCACGCCGGTTTTCCGCCACACCATACATTTTCGGACATCTTTCCCGTCCACAGGGACACCGCCGCGGCGCCGGCCTTGCCGCGTTTGAGCCGCGACGAGGATGGCGTTACGCTGATGGATTCCCGGTTGCCGGGGGAGGGCGGATCGGCACAACATCTGTGCCCGGTCGGGCATCTCTCCCCATCAACAAGGGAATGCGGATGATGTCGGCGCGTGCCTCCATACGGGTGACCGGGGCCCGGCAGCACAACCTCCAGAACATCGACGTTGCCATTCCGCACGCCGCTTTGACGGTCGTCACCGGTCCGTCCGGATCGGGCAAGAGCTCGCTGGCCTTCGACACCCTCTACGCCGAGGGACAGCGCCGCTACGTCGAGTCGCTTTCCGCCTACGCCCGTCAGTTCCTCGAACAGATGCCCAAGCCCGATGTGGACCGCATCGAGGGATTGCCCCCCACCATCGCCATCGAGCAGCGTCTCGGCACGCCCGGCCCGCGCTCCACGGTGGCGACCTCCACCGAAATCCACGACTACCTGCGGGTGTTGTTCGCGCGGGCGGGCACGCCGGAATGCTGGATCTGCGGACACCCGATCCGGCGGCAGAGCACGGCCGAGATCGTCGATGCCGTCCTCGCCTGGCCGGAAGGCACCCGCATCATGGTGCTCGCCCCCATGGTGCATCGGCAGCGCGGCAACCACGCCGAATTGCTGGATCACCTCCTCCACGAAGGGTTCGTCCGCGCCCGCATCGACGGGGAGGTCCGACTGCTGGAGGAGGTCGAAGGGTTGGCGCCGGGGCGCGCCCATTCGATCGACGTGGTGGTGGACCGTCTCGTCGTCCGGCCGGGCGGCAGAGACCGACTGGCGGACAGCCTCGAAACGGCGACCCGCCTGTCCGGAGGTCGGGTCATCGTCGCCTGCCGGGAAGGCGAGAACGACTGGCGGGACGCGCCGTTCAGCACTGCGCTCGTCTGTCCTCGGCATCCGGAGGCGACGATCGGCGAACTCTCGCCGCAACTGTTCAGCTTCAACGCGCCGCAAGGCGCCTGCGAAACGTGCAACGGTCTCGGCGTGACGCTGGAGCTCGATCCGGACCTGATCGTGCCCGATCCGAACCGTTCGCTGGAAGCCGGCGCGATCGCCCCCTGGTGCGGACAGGGGCGCAAGATCAAGGCCCCCTACCGGCGGATGCTCGAGACCTTTTGCGAAACGTTCGACGTCCGCCCCGACATTCCCTTCCGCAACATCCCCGATCCGCTTCGCCGGATTCTGCTGCACGGCACGACGGAGGAGGACGTCAAAGCGTACGGTGCTTCCTTCGAGGGCGTCATTCCCAACCTGACGCGGCAGTGGACGCGGGCGGAATCGGACAGCGTGCGAACGCGACTGCAGACCTACCGCAGCGAGACCCCCTGCACGGCCTGCGGCGGGACGCGACTGCGCCCCCAGGCGCTTTGCGTCCGCTTCGCCGGGCGCAACATCGCGGAACTGTGCGCGATGACGATCACGGAGGCGGCCCGGTTTCTGGAAACGGTCGAAGTCGATCCGGAGCGGGAGGAGATCGCCCGCCCGCTGATCATGGAGGTCCGCCGCCGCCTGGAGTACCTCACGGACGTGGGCGTCGGCTATCTGACCCTCGACCGGAGCAGCGCCACCCTGTCGGGGGGAGAGTGGCAGCGGATCCGCCTCGCTACCCAGATCGGAAGTTCGCTGGCGGGCGTCTGCTACGTGCTGGACGAGCCGACGATCGGCCTGCACCCCCGCGACACCCACCGGCTGCTGGGCATCCTCAAGACCCTCACCGAACAGGAAAACACGGTCGTCGTCGTCGAACACGACGAGGAGATCATCCGGGCGGCCGACCACGTGATCGACCTCGGACCGGGAGCCGGCGCACACGGCGGACAACTGCTCGTCGAGGGAACCGTCGACGACCTGCTGCGCAGCGAGCGGTCGGTCACGGGACGCTACCTGTCCGGCAAGGCGACGGTGGCCGTCCCGCAGAAACGCCGCCCCTTCCGCAAGCGCGAGGTGCTGGAACTGCGCGGGGTCGCGGCCCACAACCTCAAGGGCATCGACGTGCGGATCCCCATCGGGCGACTGGTCTGCATC
>CAZNQN010000103.1:0-7669 GCA_964574925.1 uncultured Phycisphaeraceae bacterium
ATGCGGACGACGTCACGCTTCACGACGCCCTTGGCCTGCTTGGGGTCTTCGAGCTGCTCGGAGACGGCGACCTTGTACCCGGCGGCGACGAGTTTCTTGAGGTACCCGTCCAGGGCGTGATAAGGGATGCCGGCCAGCGGAACGGGATGGTCGCTGTTTTTGTCGCGCGAGGTCAGGGCGATGCCCAGCACCTTCGAACAAAGGACGGCGTCGTCGTAGAAGGTCTCGTAGAAGTCGCCCATGCGAAAGAGGAGGATGGCGTCGCCGACTTTGCGTTTCTGCTCGACGTACTGCCGCATGGCCGGGGTGAGCGAGGCAGAGGAAGGCGGGACCGAGGACGTTCCGCGCGCGGCGGGATCACGGGGTCGATCCGCCCGCTCGGCGGCGTCTTTCTGGATCGGTGTCGAGGCCAAGAACGACGTTTTCCTCTTTTTCGCGACGATGGTCTCGCGGTTCCCGACGGATGCGGTCGATTTTCGTTCCGCCATCCGTGCGGGCGGTCCTCGTCCGGTTCTCGCGGCTCGGCACATACTCTACACGATGGATAGGGGGCGGCAATCAAGGGGCAGAACGTGGTCGTTTCCCGGTGCGGTGCGTCACCGGGCGTCCACATTCCGGACAGACGCCGCTGACGTTGCCGGTCAGGTTGTAGCCGCAGGCTTTGCACGCGCCGGGACGCCGTCGGATCTTATACCATCGCGCAATTCGGCTCAACGCCGTCCATGTCGGAAAGCCGAGGAAGAGAACGAGAAGAAGACCGGGATCTACATACAGATGGACGCTGCGATATGTGTAGCGCGATTCCAGCCACCATCCTGGTCGCGTCGTCCAGTATTTGTATGATGATGGCTCAGAAGACACTTCGATTCTAAGCCCGATGGACTCCAACATATGTCGAAAGAGTGAAGACCGAGGGAATCCCACATAGTTGCCCACATTAAACCCCATGGGCACGGTCAAGTGGCTGGCGCCGTCCTCGGCCGGATACCTAATCGTTCTGACTTCTTGTTGATCGCTGAACCATCCGCATCCCAATGCCAGAACAAAAGCACCCTCGTAGGTGTTGCCCGCACCATACATGATGTTCACCTTACGGCTCGCGCTCTGGCAGACCGTATGGATGTATCCTCCGTTCCCGATGGTCTTGCTCCAAACAGTGGCGGTTACAGCCGCGGCGAGGATCAGCAAAACAATTGTACCCCGGCGCATCATGCCCCTATTGTAGCACGGGGCGCCAGGAATGCCGGCGAGGTTCCTCGATGTTGCTTGCCGAACGGTCAGGCGATAGAATCCGTTCCATGTCGGGCACGCGGGGTAAGGTCGTGGTGGCGATGAGCGGAGGCGTGGACTCCTCCGTAGCCGCCTGTCTGCTCGTCGAGCAGGGATACGAGGTGGTGGGGCTGTTCATGCGCACGGGCGTCTCGTCGCCGGCGGCGGACACGGCCTGCCCGTCGGGGACGGCCGGGCGGGACGCGCGGCACCGGGGATGTTGCAGCGCCTCGGACGCGGCGGACGCCCGCGCGGTGGCGGGCATGTTGGGCGTTCCCTTTTACGCCCTCAACTTCGAACGTCAGTTCGACACGCTGATCGACTACTTCGCGGACGAGTACGCGGCTGGGCGGACGCCCAACCCCTGCATCGTCTGCAATGACCGCCTGAAGTTCGGTCGGCTGCTGGAGTACGCCGACGCGGTGGGAGCGGACTATGTGGCCACCGGGCACTACGCCCGCATCGAGCGGCGCGGGGGCAAGAGCCGCCTCTGCAAGGGAGTCGACGGGAAAAAGGATCAATCCTATGTGCTGTTCGGATTGCCGCGCGAAGTGCTTGATCGCGTGCGGTTTCCCGTGGGGCATCTGCGCAAGGACGAGGTGCGCGACATTGCGCGGCGCTTCGATCTGCCCAATCGGGACAAGCCGGACTCGGTGGAAATCTGCTTCGTGCCGGACGGAGACTATGCCCGCGTGGTGCGGGAGCGGCGCCCCGAGGCGTTCCGCGAGGGGGACGTCGTGGATGGCGAGGGCCGGGTGATCGGGCGGCACCGGGGGATTCCGCATTACACGATCGGACAGCGTCGCGGGCTGCGGATCGCGGCGGGAAGACCCATCTACGTGACGGGGCTGGACGTGGAACACAACACCGTTCGCGTGGGAGACGACGCCGCGTTGCACGCGGGCGGATTGATCGCCGGGCGGCTCAATGCCCTGGTGCCGCTGCCGACCGGACCGTTCCGGGCGGAGGTGAAGATTCGCTATCTGCATCGACCCGCACCGGCGACGGTGGACATCGTCTCCGGCGGTGTGGAGGGTGGGCCGGCGGCCCGTGTGGTGTTCGATGAGCCGCAGCGGGCGGTGACGCCGGGACAGGCGGCCGTCTTCTACGACGGCGATGTCGTGCTCGGCGGCGGGTGGATCGAGCGCGCGCTTTCCCGCGACGACGAGGCGGCCGACGGGGCGGCGGCTTATGCGGCAACGGATCGCGCCGCCGTCCCGGCGCATCCCACGACGCCGTGAAGGGGTACCGGACGGCGACGAACCCCGGTTCGATCAATCCGTCGGACGGCGGACGCTTTCGCTCTTCAATGCGACATATGTCGAGGATCATGTTTTTTTAATGGTCACTGTGGAATGCCGATTCAGGATGGCGAATATCACATGAACGGACCGCCGGACCGGATTGGTCTTCGCTGTGATCTTCGGATCGTTGTTCGTTTCGTTCGCCATTCGCTTTTTACCTTCGGAACATCCGCTTTCTTACCTGTCCGCATTCGAGCGCGCCTGCGTGTGCATTGCACACGGACAGGTACGGCCGGGCGATCGCGGCTCAGTTATGCGGTCGCAGCACTGTGGAATGGTTCCGGATCAGATCAGGGGGATGAGGCCGGGTGCGGTAGGGTGTGATCAAAGAAGAAACATATTCCTATGATGGGAGAAGGGTGATGAAAACTTGGTGGTCTTTGGCGTGGATGAGTACCGGCTGGCTGGTGGCGGCACCTGTTTCGGCGCAGGTTTCTCCCGATGACGTGACCATCCGCACGGTGCATCTTTCGGGACCGGTGCATATGCTCATCGGACGGGGCGGGAACATCGGCGTGTCGATCGGCGAAGACGGTGTGCTGATCGTGGATGACCAGTTTGCGCCGCTGGCGGACAAGATCAAACGAGCGATCGGCAAGCTCGGTGAGGGCAAGATTCATTTCATTCTCAACACGCACTGGCACGGCGATCACACGGGCGGCAACCCCGTCTTCGGTCGGGACGGCACCATCATCGCCCATAGCAACGTGCGGAAGCGACTGTCCACGGTGCAGCACCTGTTCGATCGGACGATCCAGCCGCTGCCGAAGGAAGGCCTGCCGGTGATCACGTTCGATACCTCGCTGTCGGTGCACTTCAACGGGGAAGAGATCAAAGCCCTGCACCTGCCACACGGACACACCGACGGGGACAGTGTGATCTTCTTCACGAAATCCAACGTCATCCACATGGGAGACGATTTCTTCAACGGGATGTATCCCTTCGTGGACCTCGATCACGGTGGTGACGTGGAAGGGTTGGCGGAGAACGTGGGAGCGGTGCTCGATCTGGCAAAACCGGACGCAAAGATCATTCCCGGTCACGGCCCGCCGGCCACCGTGGACGAGCTCAAAACGTTTCACGCCATGCTGGTCGATTCGATCCGTGTGGTCCGAGAGGGAATCCGCAAGGGCAAGACGCTGGCCGACATCCAGCGTGCGGGCATGCCCAAACGATGGGAGAAATGGGGAAATGGATTCATCAAGACTCCGCGGTGGTTGGAAACCGTGTATCGCAGTTTGACCAAAGAGGCTTCCCAAGATAAATGATAGACTGTGTTATGAAAACACATCCTTGATTGCGAGATTGCGCCGATGCGCCCGCACGAAGGGGCTCCGAAACGCGGACTGCGAAGGATGGCGGGGATTGTCGTCGGGATTGCGTGTCTGCTCGCGGCGGCCTACGGCGTCGTGTATCTGCTGGAACAGTCGGCCGCTGCCCGCTGGAAGCGACTGGCGGCGATGATCCGCGCCCGCGGCGAGCCGCTCACCTTTGCGGACATTGAGGCGCAGCGCCCGGCGGCGGACGATCGGGCCAACGGTGCCCCGGTTGTGAAGCAAGCTCTCGCCTTGCTGGATTCGATCACCGAGCCCGGTGAACGAAGCGTCTTTGTCTTCGATTCGCAGTGCCGGGCGGATTTCCTTCGCGGACTCCGGCGGGATTGCATCCCCTCCAGCCGACTCTATGTAGCCGCACGAGAACCGGTTCTGGCAAAACTGGCGGAGCTGGAACGATATCCGGAAATCCGCTTCGATCTGAAGTGGAGCGACCCGCCCGTCGCGTGGAAACCCCTGATGGATTTGATGTCGGGAATCCGCACACTGGACGCGCTTCTGGCGGTCGACGACACGTTGGATGTCGTGGACGGCAACGTCGGCGGGGTTGTGGATGGACTGGAGCACCGGCTTCGACTGTCGGAAGCCCTCTACCGCGAACCGAGCATCCTTCCCCTGCTTGTGGGTCTGGCTCTCGACCACGAAGCCCTGATGATCCTGCAAGGTCTGCTCGATTCCAGCGTGGTTACGGAATCGGACCTTGCCCGGCTACAAACGGCCTGGGACCGGCACCTTCAGCGCCAGAGCCTTCGCTGGTCGCTGCTGGGCGAACGGGCGTCGATCGTCCGCCAAACGAACCCGGGCCCCACGCACGCGGACACCCGGACATCGAACGCACAACCGACATCCGCGTGGCCGGCGCCGCAGCCTTTCTCGTTGCCCCCGGAAGAACGATCCCCGTGGAGCCGCTGGCTTCTGCTCGAAAACCGGATCTACATGGTGACGCTGCTGACGGAGTTTTTGGACAACTGTTCGGAACCCGCCCGGCTTCAGGAGCGGGCCACGGAACTGGAAGAGCATCTGTCCCGCTATTCCCCCACGACAACCATGGCTCGGATCGTCCTGCCCTCGCTTTCGCGGTCCTTCTTCCTGTACACCCGCCTGGTGGAACGGTTGCGCTGCGCGTCGGCCGCCCTGGCTGCGGAGCGGTTCCGCCTGCAACGCGGGCGATTCCCCGAAACGAGGGAGGAACTGGTTCCCGCGTTTCTTCAAGCCTGGCCGAACGATCCGACGGATGGGAAGCCGATGCGCCTGATGCACACGGGACTCGGTCTGGTCATCTATGCCGTCGGAGAGAACCGGACCGACGACGGCGGCGAGATTTTCCCGGAAGGAAGCGAGCGACTCGGGCGGGATTCGGGATTCCGCCTGCTGCCGCCGGATTCGCGGAAGCTCCGTTACGCCGAGGAAGAAGGCGGCAAGGGGCAGCCGGGGGAGTGAGTCTCCATCGGAACCCGGATGGTCAAGGCGGGCTGAAAGGGCCCGGTGAGTCGGATTCGGTTACGGGCACGGCGGGTGGAATCCGCTGCCGGGGTGTGGCGCGATTCATCGTGATTTGCCGTTTGATCTTTTCACTTTCTTACCGTCTGGGTACGAACACGCCTGCTTGGGCGTGGCAGGCGCACAGGAAGCGGCCGGCGGTCGCGGCTCAGTTTGACGGTCGCGGCTCGGTTGGACGAGGGCGGCCGAGACGGCGGGTGTCGTGCAACCAGGCGGCGATCAACCATCGCTCCCGTTCACTGAGACGATCGGCAAAGGAGGGCATCTGCGCAGGCTCCCGCCCGCGACTGCGATAGCGGGACTCGTCCTCCGGATGGGCGATCATCGTCTCGATCCATTCGACGGAGCCGTAGCCGGCCATCTCCGGCGCCCGGTGCGTCCCGCTTCGTTCCCCGTCGTAACTGTGGCACTCGTTGCAGATGTTGAGGAAGACGATCCGTCCGCGACGAAGAAGGGCGTCGGGATCGTTGGGGTCGAACGCCTGCGGTTCGTCCTCATCTTCCTCGTCGTCTTCCGGTTCGAGGTCGGCCCAGCGGCGGGGGTGGACGGACTCGTCTTCCAGGTAGGCGGCCACGGCGTCGAGATCACGCATCCAGCGCGTTTTTTCCCGCGGATCGGTTTCCTCGTCGATCGTTTCCGTGACCCATTTCTTCATCCGCGTGTGCGCGGGGGAGCCGTCAGGCTTCTTCATCCGTCCGAAGTAGCGCGGATCCATCGGATCGGTAAGCAGTCCGCGGATCCAGGTGAAGGAGGCGTAGTCGCCCAGGTCCGAGGAATCGGGCGGTTCCGTCGGAATCTCGCCCAGGCCGTTGTGACCGTGGTAGCGGTGACACGATGCGCAGTGGGCGGCGAACAGTTCCGGTCCGCGGGTGAGCGGGTCGTTGCGGAGCAGTTCCAGGGGGCCGGCGGGCGGGATGCCGTGGGCGCGTGCCAGCTCGACGGCCCGGCGGGCGACCGCGCGGGCCCGACGGCGGCGAATCTGGAACGTGCGGGCGCGAAGGACGGCTTGATCCCGTGCCGTCAACGTCTCGCCCGCTTCCTGTTTCGCGCGGACGGCCTGCCATTGCGATTGCGGGGGATCGGCATCGGCGCGGACGGCCGCGTAGGTCAAACCCAGCATGGCAAGGAGAAGGCCCAGCATGGTCGCGCCGGTGACGGTCCGTCCGACGCGCGGCGGCAACCGGCGCGTCAGCCAGGGGAAGGCGGCAAAAAGCAGCAGCACTATGCCGGGCGCGACGATGGCGGCGAAGGTTTCGCCCATCGGCGTGTCGAAATACTTGAGCCATTGAAAAAGGAACAGCGTGTGCCATTCGGGGCGGGCGGGATAGTCGGCGGCGGTCGGGTCGGCCGGAGAGTCCAGAAACGTCCAGCCCCATCGCCGATGGCCGTAGGCCAGCGCCGCGATGAGCAGAACCACCAGCAGCACGCCGGCGAGCGCGCCCGCCAGTGCCGTCCTTTCGTCACCGCGTTCGGTCCCGTTGTTGGGAGTACGAACGGTGCTGCGCTCGGCGCGACGAGCCAGCCGTACAAGCAGCACGATCGCCATCGAAAGGAGCGCGACGTGCAGCGTGTAGAATCGAACCAGCGTCAGATGTCCGGGTTCGGAACCGCCGAGCAGGACCTGTTTGACGGCTTCGCCGACGAGCGGTGCCTTGGCCAGGATGTTGAGGCGAACGCGCGTGCCCCAGTACCCTTCCTGGTCCCAGGGCAGCAGTTCCCCCGTCAGCGAGGCGGCGAGGGTCAGCAGCAGCAGGGCCAGTCCGATCCACCACAAACGGGCGTGGCGACAGGCGCCGCTCCAGACCATCCGCAGCAAGGCCAACCCCGCCACGATCAGCATGGCATCGGAGGCGGCGCGGTGCAGTCCGCGGACCAGCCATCCCCACGGGATCTGCGTCTGCAAATACCACACGCTTCCCCAGGCGCGGGCGGGGGAGGGCGTGTAGACGGTCATCATGGTCAGTCCGGTGACGACCTGTACGATCAGAAGGGAGGCGAACATCCGCCGAAGGACCGCTCCCGCCGGGGGTTTCCTTTCACGATCGCACCGACACGCAGACGGGCCGCTCTCGCCGGGGGCGGAAGACGCGGTTGCAGATTGGGCGGAGGTCATGATTCGGCTTATGCCAGCGGTCGGCGATCAGGGGTTCCGGTGCGGAAACGGCGGTAGGCCACCTCGATCCACCGCCGCCCCCGGGCATCGGGTTCGCTGATGCGGCACGGCAGCGGGTCCATGTCACGCGGGGAGGGACCGCTGAGGCG
>CAZNQN010000104.1:0-7582 GCA_964574925.1 uncultured Phycisphaeraceae bacterium
CGTTGGTTTCCAGGATGGCGATTTCGAAATCGCGGCTGGTGACGACGTTGCTCAGAGGGCTGGCGGAGTCGCCGAGCCGACCCGTGGCATCCGCGAAGTAGACGGGATCGCTCGGGGTGAAGCTCCCGCCGAAGGTGAACGTATCGGGGACATTGAAGCGGACGGCTTTGACGGTACCGGTGTTGAAATCCAGACTCGCATCATAGGTGGTCGATCCGCTCTGGATGATGGCGGACTGCACGACGGTCTGGAACAGGTCGAGCCCGCCCGGCGGAGCGGGGAAGTTGATGAACGCCCCGGGGTCGGGATAGTCCTTGATCAGCGCGTCCATCAGGAGTCCGTCGTTGATGTTGGTCGTGGGATCGAGCAGCGTGGGCGTCTTGCCTTCCGTGTCCTGGACGATGGTGCCTAAATGGGCCTGGACGTGGGCGGCGAATTCCGTCTGGGCGAACTCGTTGAGCACGCCGGCCTGGGCGGGAATCGGCTGGATGGCGAGGAACACCGTCGCCTGGAAGGGCAGCCCGTTGGCGTCCCGTCCCGTGGTGGGATTGAGCACCGTGGCGGTGACGGTCGTCATCTGCGTCGGTGCCACGACCGGCGGATCGCCCATCGTGCTGTTGGACGCGGAGACGGTCACGTCCGCCTGCGCGGTGGCGCCGTCGGGTGCGGTCGTCGGCACGGTCACCGTCAGGGTGGGGAATGCCGCTTCCTGACCGAGCACGCCCAGCGCCGGGTCGCCGCTGCCGAACGTGGCGATGGTCGGATCGCTGGAGGGGCCCGGCGTGGCCGTGACGTCGATCGGAAAGTTGCCCCCCACGTTGGCGGCGATCACCCGCATGGGAGCGGTGGTGCCGGCGAGGATGTCCACGATCTTGATGGCGGAGGCGCCCAGACCCAGCTCCGGCGGGGTGTTCGTCAGGACCACCCGTCCCGGCGTGGGGAAGAAGGGACCGTCATTGCGGATGTGCCGGTACGCATTGAGGGCGTCCTGAACCGGATCGTCGTCGAAGGGGTTGCCGTTTTCCGTGGTCTTGGGCACGTCCACGAAGCGGCGGGCGTATCCGTTGGCGATGCCCGGGTTGAGGCCGGTGCTGATCGTCTCGGGAATCTGCGGGATCAGCAGACTGAACGCGCCGCCGGCGGGCAGCACCAGATCCAGGTCGATCCCGCCTCCGGACGGAAGGGGCTGGGCGGTCACGTCGAATTGCGAATCATCGTTGCCGGCATAGCCGTCCAGCAGGGCGGAGGTCCGCAATCCGACCGAATCGTTGGGGAGATTGGGGTCGGCGCCGGCCGCACAATCGACGGCGTGCTTGTCGTCGCACAGTTCCACATACCCCGGGTCGTCGCGGTTGACGAGCAGGTAGGCGGCGGAGCCGTTCTGGATGACGCCGCTGCGGGCTTCGTTGGGCAGGTCGATCAGGTTCTCCGCGACCAGGAGCGGGAAGTTGGTGGTGCCCGTGAAGTGGTGCCCGTTGATGGCGATGAAGGTGAAATCGGGCGGCGCGGTGACGATCCCGCCGTTGATCAGCCCGATGCGGGTCGACGGCGTGCCCGCCAGGTCGGTCGGCGGATCGCCCACATAATCGACCCAGCCGAGCACGACGACGCCGCTTGCCGGTCGGGGCAGCGCGCCGGGTGTGATGCCGTTGCTTGCGTCCAGGTCGAACGTGGGCAGATCGAAGCGGTAGTTGACGAGGGTGTTGCCGGAGCTGCTCGTATCGCCTTCCACTTCGTAGAAGGTCAGGCGCAGGGCGTCCTTGTTGAGGGCGGGGTCGAGGTTCGCCGCCGGCGGCAGGTAGAGTTCGATGTATTCCTGATGCAGGTTGGACGGGTCGCGTCCGACCGGCGCGTCATTGGTGCCCGGCGGATCGGTGTAGACCTCGGTGATGATCGGATGGTCGGGAATCTGGGCAAGCAGCAGCGTCTGAAGCAGCAGTACGCCCACCGTCCCCCGTCGTATCGCCTTTGACACGGACATGGATCCCTCCCCTGGTCGGACCGATCGCCGGTCCCGCGGTGTGTTCATCGTTTGTTCCCCCGGATGCGTCCCGTTCCCCCGCCGGGTTCGATCTTCCGGGGTCGGGGCTTACCCATTGTAGGCTCCGACCCGTCGCGGGCGGCGGACGCCGACCGTCCCCTGTGGTTGCCTCTTTCCACGCTTCTTTTTCTTATAGGGTGTCCCGGGGGAGCGTCGGAAGCGAGATTAGAGTCCTCTTATCGGCGCCCATCCCGCCAGGCTGCGCCGTACAGTAGGCGGCGGACGGATTTCCAAGCTTGGAGGCAGACATCGAGGATGACGGCATCCAGACGGATCCTGCTGGTCGAAGACGATGAGAACGTCGCGGCGACGGTGGCGGAAGGACTGGCGGCGCGGGGGTATGAGGTCTCCCGGGCGGATTCGCTTTCGGCGGCGCGGTCGCTGTTGCGAGCGGAGGATTTCGCGCTGCTGATTCTGGATTTGAACCTGCCGGACGGGACGGGTTTGGAACTGGCGGCGCGCATCCGGGAACAGCACGGGACGCTTCCGATCCTGATCCTGACCGCCCGCACGAGCGTCGCCGACCGCGTCAGCGGCTTCCGCCACGGGGCGGACGATTACCTGTGCAAGCCGTTCGATTTCGAAGAGCTGGCCGCCCGCGTGGAGGCCATCCTCCGCCGCACACGCAAAGCGGCCGGTCACGTTCTGCAATATCTGGATCTCGAACTCGACCTGATCACCCGCACTATCCGGCGGGGGGAGATCGAGACGGTCCTCTCCGCGCGGGAGGCCGAGTTGCTGGCCTATTTTCTTCGCCATCCCGAGCAGGTGCTGCCCCGCGATCGCATTCTGCGTGACGTGTGGCGCGAAGAGGCCGAGGAGGACAGCAACGTCCTCAACGTCTACGTCAACTATCTCCGCAACAAAACGGAACAGGGAATGTACGGGCGCTTGATCCACACCATCCGCGGCCGGGGATACGTCCTTTCCGGAGAGGATCCCGAACAGCGGGGTCCGGTAGACGAACGATAAATCATTTCCGGGAATCGAACGTTTCTCAAGAACGCAAACCGGTTCCGTCGGACGCGGGTGGGGTCCGGAGAGGTCGCGCAGGCTGAAGCCTGCGCCTCGGAACACAAGAACGAGAAATGTGCCGTATCGCGTGGGCTTCTTGTCTGCGGATCGGCTCACCCGAGGAGGGACTTCGACGCTTCGCCGGTGGGGCTGCCATGCCCGGCCCGCATGCCGTGTTTACGCCCCCCGACCGCCCATCAGATAGTCCAGGGAGACGAACTGGACGAAATCGAAGAGGGCGTGGGCGACGACGGCCGGGATGATCGACCGTCGCAGGATGGTCACGGCGCTGAACGTAAGCGAAAGGATCGTGACCGCCACGAGGGCGGAGGGGGTCTGCTCGAGGGCGTGCAGGGCGGTGAAGATCAGCGTGCTGAGCAGGACGCCCCCGGTCCATCCGCCGGTGGCGCGCCGCAGGCGCGTCATCAAAAAGCCGCGGAAGACGAGCTCTTCGTAGAAGCCGACCGCTGCGGCGAGGCAGGCGTATCCCAGGACGGGAAGGGCGGGGAAGAGTACGTCCAAGCGGTTCATGTTCTCATCCATCTGGCGGAACACCGCAGGCCAGATCAGCGCCAGCGTGTTGAGCACCATGACCACCAGCGCATAGGCGAACACCATCGTGGGAAGCCCCAGCAGGACGTCCGCGAGCACCTTCCGTTTCCGCAACCCCACACTGGCGAAGGTCTGACCACGGTTCCGCAGGAGGACCGTGACCAGGAAGATCATCGCCGCGGCGCGATAAGCCAGGCGGGAAAGCACCGCGATGGTGTAATAGGATTCCGATTCCTCCGCGCCGGGTTCCGGAACGCCCATCACCGGGAAGAACACCAGGTCAAACACGGTCTCCAGACCGAGCGCGAGGAACAGGAACAATCCCACGTCTTTCCAGGCCCTTCCACGCGAAAGATCGAAGAGCCACATCGGATCGAGGCGGCGGGGGGCGGAAAGACTCGTGGAGACGACGGGACGGGCGGTGGGCACCAACACAGGAAGCGGACCGTCCGGTGACGGATTCGTCGGCGGAAAATCGGGCGGTTCTTCAGACATGCGACTCACGTCAGGGCACCCCGGCCCGGACCCGTTCGTTTACGGGATCCTCCAGCGACAAGACCGAACGTCTGTGGCGCTCCTGCCGCGCTTCGGCTGCCGGTCCATTGGACGGGTTGGCACCGAGGCGAGGCGGATTCCAAGCGATCACCGCAACAGGGAGGCGATCGTTTCGCCGATATCGGCGGGGGAATCGGCGACGGCGACGCCCGCTTCTTTGAGGGCGGCGATCTTCGAATCCGCCGTGCCTTCCCCGCCGCTGATGATGGCGCCCGCGTGGCCCATCCGTTTGCCGGGGGGTGCGGTGCGGCCGGCGATGAAGGCGGCCACCGGTTTGTGCACGTGCTCTGCGATGCAGGCGGCGGCCTGTTCCTCGTCCGTGCCCCCGATCTCGCCGATCAGGATGACGCCGTCCGTCCCCGGATCCTGCTCGAACATCTCCAGCAGTTCGACGAAGTTCAACCCCTTGACCGGATCGCCGCCGATGCCGATGCAGGTGCTCTGGGCGATGTCGCGGGTGGAGCACTGCCAGACGGCTTCGTAGGTCAGCGTGCCGCTGCGGGAGATGACGCCGACGGCCTTGCGGGTTCCGTCCGCCTCTTTGTGGATGTAGCCGGGCATGATGCCGATCTTGCATTCGCCCGGCGTGATGATCCCCGGACAGTTGGGACCGATCAGCTTCGTCCCCTTGTCGTCCAGGTATTTGCGCACGCGCACCATGTCCAGCGTGGGGATGCCTTCCGTGATCAGCACGACGAGGGAGCATCCGGCATCGGCCGCCTCCATGGCGGCATCGGCCGCGAACGGCGCGGGGACGAAGATCATCGTCGCCTCCGCGCCGGTCTCCTCTACCGCCTCGTGACAGGTATTGAACACCGGCACGTTGAACTTCCCGTCTTCCGACGACCAGGTTCGTCCACCCTTGCCGGGCGAGACGCCGCCGACGATCTTCGTGCCGTACTCCAGACAGCGGGTGGTGTGGAAGGTGCCGTGTTTGCCCGTGATCCCCTGACAGATGACCTTGGTGTCGCGATCGACCAGAATGCTCATGCTCGTTCCTCGCCTCGTGAATGATGCCGGACGGTTCTTGTGCCGAAACGGCGATACCGCCAGTATCTTCCTCCCGGGTCGGCTTGTCCACCGAGGAGCGGGAAGCGGTTCGTCGGCGCGAGGGTGAAAGGAACGTGCCGTCGGGAAAACAGGGGTCGGGATCAGACGGACAGTGAGGCCGATCCGGGACCGGCGGGGGAGGGGGAGGGCAATACGGGAAGCGGCAGCGAGCCGTCGGGGGCGGTGGGGAGGGACGTCCGGGGTCGGCGGTGCACCCAGTGTTTCAAGGCCCGCCACAGCACCCGCGGATAGCTTCGCTTGTGGTAGATGAGGCTGGTCGCCAGGGCGCATTCGAACGTGCAATGGCACTTCGATTGACGGATCCAGCGGACGAGGCGACGGGCGCGGGCGTTTTCCAGCAGGCGGGGCACGTCATAGTCGAACGCCTTGAGGTTGCCCATCTTCTTGTTGAGGATTTCGCAGGGCATCACCTCGGCCTTTTCATTGATGACGATCATCCGCTTGCCCGCCACGCAGGGGACGTACATGCGGTCTTCGCGGAGCGTGCGGCCGATGATGTCCCGCTGCACGTCCATGACGGCACGGAGGAGGGAGGAGAAGGGTCTCGTCTCGGGCGGGCTTCGCCGCCGGCGGATGTCCTCCACGATCGCTTCGTATTCCTCCACCGAGGCGTCCTTGGTGGATTCATCCGCGTTGCCGCGCACGAAGGTCACGGTGTGGTTGTCCACGTCGAAGCGGTCGGCCACGAAGTCCACCAGACCCGCGACCTTGCCGCGGTTCAGAGCGGAATAACAGGTGTTGATGTCCACGGTGAGGTTGTCGACGCGGCGGCGGATCCGGCCGAGCACCGCCACCGTCCGTTCGATCTTCTCGAAACTCCCCTTGCCGCGGATGGCGTCATGGTCTTGCGGAAACCCGTCGAGGGAGACGGCGATGCGGAAGCTGGTGTCGGGATAGTCGCGGACGAGCCGGCCGACGGTCTCCTCGATGCGATCGGTCAGCGAGGCGTTGGTGGGGATGGTGACGTAGCGGACGCGGTTGCGGCGGACGAAGAGTCCGACGATCTCCGGGATGTCCTGCCGCAAGAACGGTTCCCCGCCTGTCAGGGACAACTGGATGAGCGGCCCGAGACTGCGGGCGAGTTTCTCCAGTTCCGGAAAGGCGATCTCCTCCTTGTCGGGATCCTTGATTTCTTCGAGGTAGAAACACATCGGGCAGCGGAAGTTGCAGCGCGAGGTCAGGTAGAGAATCACATAGACCGGCGTGCGGGCGGTGTAGAGCGTGCGGAGCACGTCCAGTTGGCGGGCGAATCGTTTCAAACGTCGGCCCAGCGTTCGCCGCGGTCCGTCGGTGTGGGCAGAGAGCGTGCTCATCGTGGTGTGCTCCTCAGGCCAGTCCCATCGCCGCCCGCGCGTAGGCGGGTTCCCGGCGGGTGAAGCGCATCGCGCCGACCCGTGCGTATCCGCAGGCGGCCGCCAGCGTGATGAGGGGGGCGAACATCATCGAGGCGAGGACGGCCCTGCCGGCGAACCGCCATCCGCCGTGCCGCAGGCAGAACCGCCAGAAACCACCGTACGCGGTCAGGAACAGGGCGATGGCAGCGGCGGCGGCTGCGTGCAACAGAAACGCCGGCAACCAGCCGCCCACGGCGGCAGCGGCCGTCAGACAGATGCCGGCGGCGGGCAGGGCGGCTGTTCCCCATCCGAACCGGGGCGTCATCAACACCGTTTCCCGCCGACCGCTGCATCGGCTGAAGATGATCCACCAGTAGACGCGGCGGAAGAAGACGGTCTTCACCAGTTTGGACAGCGACGGGAAACAGTGTCGCACGCAGAAGCGACGCGAGAGGGCGATCCGACCTCGGCGGGCGATGCGGGCGCCCAGTTCGTCGTTTTCGATGTCCACGCCCCAGGCGATGTCGCGAAATCCGCCCACCTCGCGGAAACACTGCTTGGAGATGATCCCGCACTGGGCACCGAAGGCGGCGATCTCCTCGGCCGGACTGCTCTCGAAGGCGTACCGTTTCAGGTAGGCGTAGTAACGCGGGAAGAAACCACGGTTGATCGGTTCCCGGGCATAGGTTCCCGTCACAGCCGCGACGCCTTCCTGTTGCAGCGCCCGCACCGCCTCGGTGATGGTGTCGGACAGCATCTGCGTGTCGGCGTCGAGGAACAGCAGCAATTCGTGGCGGGCGGCGCGGGCGCCGACGTTGCGGGCGGAGGCGGGTCCGGCATTGCGGGGGCGGGCGATCAGCCGACAGGGGAATGAAGCGGCGATCCGCCGCGTGCCGTCGGTGGAAGCATCGTCCACGACGATCACTTCCACCTCTCCGGCGTAGTCGGTCTCGAAGACCGAGCGCAGGCAGTCGGCCAGCGTCGTCTCGGCGTTATGCGCCGGGATGATCACGCT
>CAZNQN010000105.1:0-7575 GCA_964574925.1 uncultured Phycisphaeraceae bacterium
CGGCGTGGGGCGAGGCGCGCAGCCGCAGCCCCGACTCCTGTATCGACCGCTCTCCGACCGGCGGGACAGCAAAAATGCCCGATGCCGGGCAACGCGACGGCGATGCGGACGGGCCCCCATCCGACACCATCCGTCGAGGCGTGATCCGAAATGACGGACGAGAGGCATCTCCCGGAATGGCGGATCGATCCTTTGCCCGTCGAAGCGGGGTCGAATGCCGTCGTATCGCGCGGGCCGAAGCGCGCGGCTCGGAACACAAGAACGGGAAATGCTCCAAAGCCTGCGATTCGGAACACAAAACGAAGAACGATCGAAAGCCCGTAGCTCGGAATCCGTCAACGAAAGATGTCCTATTCCCACTCGATGGTGGCGGGGGGTTTCGAGGAGATGTCGTAGACGACGCGGTTGACGGCGGCGACCTCGTTGATGATGCGGTTGGCGATGCGACCGAGAATCGCGTGGTCGATGTGCACCCAGTCGGCGGTCATGAAATCGGTGCTCTCCACGAACCGGACGGCCACCACGTAGGTGCCCTCATAACTGCGGTCGTCGCCCATCACGCCGACGGTGCTGACGGGCAGCAGGACGCCGAAGGCCTGGGCGATCTTGCGGTACCAGCCGGCGGTGCGGATCTCCTCGATGATGACGGCGTCCGCGCAGCGAAGGATGTCCAGACGCTGCGGCGTGACCTCGCCGATGATGCGGACGGCCAGTCCCGGACCGGGGAAGGGATGCCGCCAGACGATCTCCTCCGGCAGGCCGAGGTGTTCCCCCACCCGTCGGACCTCGTCCTTGAACAGGTCGCGGAGCGGTTCGACGAGTTCGAACCCCAGATCCTCCGGCAGGCCGCCGACGTTGTGGTGGAGCTTGATGTTGGCGGCTTCGCCCGCCCGACCGTGCCCGGATTCGATCACGTCGGGATAGAGCGTTCCCTGAGCGAGGAAGCGGGCGTCGTCGAACTTTTGAGCTTCCTCCTTGAAGACCTCGATGAACTCGTGTCCGATGCGAAGGCGCTTTTCCTGGGGATCGGTGACGCCGCGCAGGCGGTCAAGGAACCGCCTGGCTGCGTCCACCACCCGCAGATCTATGTGGAAATGCCTGCGGAAGGTGGATTCGACCAGTTCCACTTCGCCGGCCCGCATCAGTCCGTTGTCCACGAAGATGCAGGTGATGCGGTCGCCGATCGCCTGGTGGATGAGAGTGGCGGCGACGGACGAGTCCACGCCGCCGGACAGCCCACACAGCACCCGCCCCTCCGGTCCGACCTGTGCCCGGATCGCTTCGAGGCAATCACGGATGACGTTGCCGACCTGCCAGTCGCCCGTGCACCCGCAGACTTCGTAGAGAAAGTTGCGGAGGATCTGCCGGCCGCAGGGCGTGTGCGTCACCTCCGGGTGGAACTGCACGCCGTAGATCGGATCGGCGCGGTAGCGGACGGCGGCGACGGGACAATTCTCCGTGCGGGCCAGAGCCATGAAATCCTCCGGCAGGGCCGTCACGACATCGCCGTGGCTCATCCAGACGGCGGTTTCCCGCGGGACGTGGTTCAGGAGCGGATCGTCGGCGAGGACGCGCAGCTCCGTCCGCCCGTACTCCCGCGCAGGTGTGGCGTCGACGCGGGCACCGAGCATGTCGCACAGGAGCTGGAACCCGTAACAGATACCCAGGACCGGGAACCCCGCCCGGAGCACTTCCGGCCGACAGCGCGGAGCCCCCTCCTCGTAGACGCTGCGGGGTCCGCCGGAAAGGATCAGGCCGACGGTGTGGCGGTTCCGCAGCTCGTCGAGCGATACGTCGGGCGGGACGATGACGCTGTGGACGTGGTGTTCGCGGACGCGGCGGGCGATGAGCTGGACGTACTGCCCGCCGAAATCGAGGATGGCGATGGTCGCGGGTTGCATCGGGCCTATTAGAAGCGAAGCCCCAGATAGGTAAAGAGGGGCGGCAGCGAAAGGCGAAGCCCGATCCACCAGGCAGCGGCGAACAGCCCCGTCAGGAGGGGGATTCCCACGGCGACGAACACCGTGAGGCGGCCTCTCGTGCAAGGCGGCGCGCAGTTGGCCACGCGCAGGAGGAAGAACCACCACATCACCAGGCCCAACAACGCCAGCACGCCGCCGCCAAGGTCAAGCTCCAGTTGGACGGGAGAAACATCCCACCCGCGGGCACGAAGGAAGGCGATCAAAGGGCTGACGGACAAGATGAGGATGCCCAGAATCACCGGGGGGGACCAGGCGGTCGCGTAATGCAGGGCGGCTTGCAAACGCCCCTGTTGCCGATAGGGCGGGAGATGGGCCCCTCGAAGGCCGCTTCTTACCAGGGTGCCCAGGAGCAATACACCCACCAGCGCGGTGACCGCAGCCGTCGCCCAGGCGATCAGAAACTGCGCGGGGTTCCACCAGAGCAGCGGTACTTGGTCGCCGGGTCCCCCGGTCGCCGGGCCGATCCGGAGCCATCCCTGCCCCCGCGGCATGATCTCCGGCATCTGCCGCGCCCATCCCGTGCGGGAGGCGCAGAGCAGCCCGGCCACGCCGCACAACCACAGGAGGTGGATCCGGGCAAAGCGGGAAGAGGCGGGGGAAGCCCGCACCACCGCGACCTGCGTGACGCGGGGCGCGTCGGCGAACCAGATCCATTCGATCATCCGCCGCCATCCCGGCGTCCCTTTCTCGTAGGCTCTGGCGTAGGGCGTGGCGTCGTCAAGCGGCTGGTGAGCCGGCGCATCGAGCGGAGCGTGACACTGCGGACATCGGGTCATCGACTCCGAGGAAGACACAGCCGAGCCGCAAGCGGGGCATCGATGGGCCGTCTCGGTCATGGGCTCCCGAACCGACGTCACCGTGAACTTCTCCGAACCGGCGCGACCCGTTGCATCTTTCCGTCCTACGGCATTTTTCGAAATTGCGGAGCGCTTCTTTGCCTATTGAAGGCAGGCGGCGTCCCGCGACGTCGCACGGGTGTAAAACCCGCGGCTGGGGACACGAAAACGTACAGCAGTGTGAATTTCACGAGGCGCCGCCTTTCGGTTTCCCCTTGTGGAAATCGAACGGAATTCCCCGCGAGCATCACGCATGAACGTGCGAAGGCAACGAGAGCCGGTCTTCACCGTTCCGGGGCGCCGTCACCGCTCGAAGGATGCGGCTTGGTGTCGCTCTTTTCATCCGTCGCCCTGTCCGGCGCTTGTTTGCGCGGGGGAACGGCGTGCGTCTCGGCCGCCGGGTCGCCGGGCCGGGCGTCGTGGCGGACCCAGACCACGGAGCGATCCGGCACGCCGTCGCTGACCATGAACTGCCACGGCGGCGTCACCACCACGCTGACGGGAAACAACACGGCGTTGAACAGAAACCGGGTCGGATCGGTGAGAATGCGAAGATGATCCTCCCCCGACCAGGCGAACCGGTCGTCGGCGGGGTCGGGATCCTCGCCGGCCGTTTCGAAATAGAGCGGTCCGTGGTACACCTTGCCGGAAGCGGTCCCAATGACCGTTTCGTGGAAGGGGCGCTGCGTGGAGCGGCGCTCGGCAGGTCGGGAGCGGGCGGCCTCCACCGAGGCCGTCGTCACCGGCGGTGCGGCGGCCAATTCGTCCCGGTAGGGGTTCTGCATCATCCGGCAGGCGGTCGCCGCACCCAGCAGCCATCCCCCGACGATCACCCGTTCCGCAAAGCGTCGCGCCGTCCGCTCAGTCATACCCGATCTCCGTTCCGTAATTGGGGGATTCCTTGGTGATGGTCACGTCGTGGGGATGGGATTCCACCACGCCGGCGCCCGTGACCCGGCAGAACCGGGCGTGGCGATGCAGCTCGTCGATGCTGGCCGTCCCGCAGTATCCCATGCCCGCCCGCAACCCGCCGACGAGCTGGTAGACGAAATCGGCGAGCGGACCGCGGTAGGGCACCCGCCCCTCGACCCCTTCCGGAACGAGCTTGTTGGAGACGGTGCCGCTTTTCTGCCCGTAACGGTCCGCCGATCCGCGGACCATCGCCCCCAGCGATCCCATGCCCCGGTATTCCTTGAACCGCCGCCCCTTCCAGGTGACGGTCTCTCCCGGCGCCTCTTCCAGGCCCGCGAAGAGGGATCCGAGCATCACCGTGTGCGCACCGGCGGCGAGCGCCTTGGTGATGTCACCGGAGCGGCGGATGCCGCCGTCGGCGATGACAGGCACGCCGGCCGGACCCGCCACCGAACAGACGTTGCGAATGGCGGTCAGTTGCGGCACGCCCGCCCCGCTGACCACGCGGGTCGTACAGATGCTGCCCGGTCCGATGCCCACCTTCAGGGCATGCGCGCCGGCGTCGATCAGGTCGCGGGCCGCCTCGGCCGTGGCGATGTTGCCGGCGATGATGTTGATCGCATAGCGCTTGCGCACCTCGCGCACGGTCTCGATCACGTTGTCCGAATGCCCGTGGGCGGTGTCGACGACGATGACGTCCACGTCATTTTCGATGAGGGCTTCGATCCGCTCATAGTCGTGGACCCCCACGGCCGCCCCCACCCGCAACCGGCCTCGCTCGTCCGTGCATCGACCCGGAAACTGACGGCTCCGCTCGATGTCGCGCATGGAAATCAGCCCGTGCAGGCGGTGTTTGTCATCCACGAGCAGGAGCTTTTCGACTTTTTCCTTCTTGAGGATGTCGTGGGCCTGCTCCAGGGTGGTGTCGGGCGGGCCGGTGACGAGGTGGGAGGCCGTCATCACCTCGCGCACCTTCAGATCCTCGCGTTCGAGGAACTTCATGTCCCGGCGAGTGATGATGCCGACAAGCCGATGATCCGCGTCCACGACGGGCACGCCGGAGATGTTGTGCAGCCGCATGATCTCCTTGACCCGCGTGACCGGGGCATCCGGTTCGATGGTGACGGGGTCGAGGATCACGCCGGATTCGGAGCGTTTGACCTTGTGGACCTCGCGGCACTGGGCCTCGATGTCGAGGTTCTTGTGGATGATGCCGATGCCGCCCTCCTGGGCGAGGGCGATGGCGAGGCGGGACTCGGTGACGGTGTCCATGGCGGCCGAGACCAGCGGGATGTTCAAGGGGATGTCGGGCGTCAGCAGGGTGCGGACGTCGATCTGGTCGGGCAGGACGCGCGAGCGGCGGGGAAGGAGAAGGACATCGTCGAAGGCAAGGGCCTCGGGAATGGCCTCCCGATCACCCTGCGGGGATGGACCGTCGTCTGCCTGCATCAGCGGGTACCTTTCGCATCGCACCTGGAGACGGTTCTTACGCGCGAACGCCGGGAGTGTCAAGTCGTTCCCGCTATCGGAGAGAATCCTTCAGGCGCCGCCCTTTGTTGGGTATAAAAGAGGGCGACAACGCCGCGGGAGCGGGCGGATTCCTGCGCCATGTCGAGCCATGGGACGGGGCTTCGCGCAGCGTTCACGGGGTGTTGATTCCAAGCACCTTGGCCGCGGGCGCCATGCGGACCATGGCGAACCGCGGCACGCATCAAACCATGCACGGAGTGCCACACAAGTGTCACCGTCAACCATGCGGGCCCGGACGAGTGCAACGCATGCCGGATGGCGTCCGCGGTCCGATGGGCGGTGGCCGTCCGCAACAACGCCGGCGACGTTTGCGCCCCGCCGCAGCATTCCTCAAAAAATGCGGGCCGGCATATTTCTCCCGGATGAACAGGGGGTCCGGAGCGATAGGGCGGACTCAAGCCCGCGGCTCGGAAGACAAAAACGAGAAATGCGCTGTCCCATCCGCGTCCCATCCACGCATTCCGCCTCTCGGCGATTGCGGCCTTTACGTCTCCACTTTTGAGAGAAGGGCCCATCGTCGAGCCGGCGCGGCCGGTTCAATCCATCCGGGCGACGCAGCGCCTGGTACGCCGCCTGCCGGTCGTCTGATGTCGAAGACAGGCATGACCGGCATCCGGCGGGACGGGGGAGACACCCACAACCAGGAGGGACGGAGCCGGAACGATGAACGCCTTTTCGCGCGGGACGGTGGCGCTTGCCGCGCTGGGGTTTTTGACGATGCCGGCGCGATCCGCGCCGCCTTCGGAGCCCACCGCCCGTTGCCTGTCCTGCCACGATCAGGGCGACAAGACCGGTCGCACTGAGCCGATTCTCTCCCTGCTCGACCGATCCGTTCATCAAGCGCTCGATTGCACGGATTGCCACGAGGACGTCGATGCGGAATCGATTCGCGCGGACGCTGCCCGCGTGCATCCCCGTCGGCCCGCGGCCGTGGACTGCGGCACGTGCCACGAAGAGGAGGCGGAGGTCTACGTCAAGCACGGGCGACACCGGGTGGGCGAGGATCCCGACCTGCCGCGCTGCACGAGCTGCCACGGCGCCCACGACATTCATCGCGTCTCCGATCCCCGCTCGCGGGTTCATCACGCCAACGTCGCGGAAACGTGTCGATCCTGCCATATGGACATGGACATCCTCAAGAAACACACCGTTCTGCGCGGGGAACCGATTCGTCTCTACGCCGGCAGCGTGCACGGGCGGGCCACCCGGGAAGGGATCTACGAGGCCGCCCAGTGCAACGATTGCCATGCGGCCGCCGGTCCGAACGGTGAACCCACCGCCCACCGGATCCTCAGCCCCACCGATCCGCAGTCCTCGACGTACCATTTTCACGTTCCCGACACGTGCGGTCGCTGCCACCAACGGATCGCCGAAGAGTATCGGGAAGGCATTCACGGACAGCTCGTCAAGGAAGGGTCGATGAACGCGCCCGTCTGCAACGACTGTCACGGCGAACACGGGATCCTTTCGCCGGCGGATCCGCGCTCCCCCGTCAGCGCCTCGCGGCTGGCGGAGCAGATCTGTGCCCGTTGTCACGAATCCGAGGTGCTCAACGAGAAATACGGTCGTCCCCTGGGAACGTCCATTTCCTACGTGGACAGCTATCACGGACTCAAGAGCGAGGAAGGGGACATTCACGTGGCCAATTGCGCCTCGTGCCACGGGGCGCATCGCATCCTCCCCTCCAGCGATCCGGCGTCGACGATCTATCCGGGCAACCTTCGCACAACCTGCGGGGAATGCCATCCGCGGATCACGGAGACGCTGGCCCAGACGCCGATCCACACGCCGCCGCCCGGGGCGCGGAGTCCCTGGCCGGGGCTGATCCGCAACCTCTACCTCGTTCTGATCGCGGTGACCATCGGCGGTATGCTGCTGCACAACGGGGCGGACTGGTGGCGGCATGTGCGGAAGGTTCTGCTGCGGCCGAGCGTGCGCCGGCTGACCCCGACGGAGACGTTGCAGCACTGGGCCTTGATGGTGTCGTTCCTCGTCCTGGTGGTGACGGGGTTCGCGATGCGGTTCCCGGAAACGGCCTGGGCACGGTGGTTGTTCGGGCGGGAGGGCGGATTCCTCTGGCGGGGATGGATCCACCGGGCGGCGGGGACGGTTCTGCTGCTGACGGGGGTGTGGCACGTTTTCTATCTGCGGAGCCGATCCGGGCGGACGTGGTGGCGGGACATGCTTCCCCGCCGACGCGACTGGCACGAGGCGAGAGCAAACGCGGCTTTCCTGCTGGGCCGGTCCCCCGAGCCGCCGGCCTTCGGGCGATTCTCCTACATGGAAAAACTCGAATACTGGGCACTGGTCTGGGG
>CAZNQN010000106.1:0-5256 GCA_964574925.1 uncultured Phycisphaeraceae bacterium
ATCTGATGGCGGGCGCTTACATGGGTGTGGTCGCGCTTCTGCTTGCGGCGGAGCGGTTCTGGCCGCGGCGCTTCGTGGCTGTCGGCCCGGCAGGCTTGGCCGTCCAACGCGGACGGCGCCGCTTGCAGCGGATCCCCTGGGTGCGGATCGATCGTGCCCGCTGCAACCTTTTCCGCAAGCGTGTGGACGTATCGCTCGTCGGCGGTGGGGTCGTCCGCCTCGGTTTCCCGTACTTCCACGGCGACCTGGTCGAGATGGACCGCTGCGCCCGGGCGCTCAACAGTGCGCACCCCGGTGGTTAGAGAGGCGGGGAGAGTCCCGAAGGGGCTTTTTCCGGGTTCCGAGCCGCGGGCGTCATGCCGGACAGGATGGACCGCACGTGATGACCGGCCGGTGGGCGGTGCGGGAAAAACGGGCTCATGCAAGGGCTGATGAAGGGGGAAGACATCTTCTTCAGCGGTTGTGTTCGGGGCGGGCGGAGGTCCACTTCCGGATCCCGGTCTCGAGGTCCGTGCAGTCGTTGACGTCACGGAGAACACCCTTCGCGTCGATCACGTAGCAGGTGGGGACGCGCACCACGCCCATGGCGACGACCAGTGGGCTTTGCAGGCCCAATCCGTCGTAGTATTGCGGCCAGGGCAGGGCAAGCTGTTTCATCATCGTTCGAATGCGCCTTACGTTCGAATCGACGTTGACGCCGACGAACTCGACGCGGTCGGAATACTTGCGGTAAAGCGTGTTCAACTCGGCGAGCCGCTCGACGACGTTGCGGGCGGCGGAGGTCCAGAAGACGACGATGACGACCTGACCGTGAAACGCCGCCAGGTCGATCCGCTCGCCGTCGGGGGTGGTGAAGGCGAAACCGAACGGCCGTCCGATGCCGGTGACGCGGTTGATCTCTCCCGCCGCCCGGCGGGTGGCGGGGTGATCGGGGTGTGTCTGGCGGAGCATCTCGAACTGTTGATGGGCGTCCTCGACGCGGTCCGCCGCCAGCAGGTTCCGGATCAGGCTGGCGCGGATCACCGGGATATGCGGGGAACGCGGGTGGTCTTCCAGAAAGGCCTCGTAACGTTCGATCGTGCCTTGCAGGCGTTTCCTGTCGGGCATTCGTTCGAACCGCGCCCCCAGAACGAAGGCCTGGATGGCGTAGTAGTCGTTTTCCGCGGCCAGGGATTCGTCCGGATGGGAACGGGCGATTCGCGCCGTCAATTCGAGCAGCGCGCCGAGCGCCTTCGAATCCACGCGGGCCAGGTCAGCGAGCGCCTCCAGCTTGGCGATCCACGCCTCGGACCGGAACTGCGTCTGGGGGAAGCGGCGGAACAGTTCATCCACATAGCGGACGGTCAGGCGGCGGGCGGTCAGCCGGACCTTGCGACGCTGTTCGGGCGTTCCCTGGGGCGCCAAGGCCCGCCAGTCCCGCAGGCGGCGGATGCGGCCGACAATGTCCTGCTCGGAGGCGCCGGGGGGAATCATCGCCCCCGGATCGAGCGGTTGCGGGAACGCCGTTTCCACTCGCGCCGCGAACGCGGCGAACAGGACCATCATCCACGTGACACGCGCCATGCCGCTGTGATCCTCCGGAGGGTTTTCATGTCTTCGTTTCGGGCTTGATGCCGGCCTTTGTGTCCGTCATGGCATGTGTCGGCGAACCGGCAGGCGTGCAGAGAGAGAAACTATCCCTCGAACGATTCAATCGCCCGATAAAGCTCTTCGGACGTCCGGGCCTCGGCGACGGCCTGGCGGAAGCCCTCCGTCTGCCACAACCGGCTGACGCTCGCCAGCGCCTGAATATGCGGACCGGTCTCGTCGATGGGGCTGGTGAGCAGCACGATCAGCTCGCAGGGGCGTCCGTCGATGGCGTCGAAGTCGACCGGCTGGGCGGGTTTGCCCATGGCCATCGCCAGCTTTTTGCACCCGTGGCTCTTGCCGTGCGGCACGGCCAGCCCCAGACCGATCCCGGTCGAGCGGGTGCGCTCGCGGGTGAGGACCGCCTCGAGCGTCTGGTCCCGATCGGCGAGCTTCCCCGTCTCATGCAGGAGATCGACCAGTTCGGTGATGGCGGCGGTCTTGTCGGTCGCCCGCAACGGCACGCGGACGCAGTCCGGTGTGAGGATGCTCGTCAGTTTCATGCTCGTGTCCCGGTCGTGTCGAAACCCGCATCTTATCCGATCCGCGCCCCGATCCGCAACCGCCGAGAAAAACGCTCCGCACGGGCGTAGAACGCGGCGTTCGCTCGCGCAGGGCGTTTGACACCCGACGGACAGGGGTGTACACTGCTTGGTCTGACGGATTCGCGAGAAACGGTAACGTGCGGCCGCCGCGAAGGGGCAAGCCCGTCCACCGGCGGCAGGGAATGGACGATGGTCCCGGTCAAGAAGAAATCCAAGTGTCGGACGCGGACGCGGCGGGCGCATCACGCCCTCAGGCCGGTCACGCTCTGTCCGTGTCCGAAGTGCGGTCAGCCGAAGCTTCCCCATGCGGCCTGCGGCACCTGCGGTTACGTGAGTGAAAAGCTCGTCCTGCCGACGAGCGGCACGGAAGGCTGATGTCCGTCCGCGTCGCGGTGGACGCGATGGGGGGGGATTATGCTCCCGCCGCCGTCGTGCAGGGGGCGGTCCGCGCGATCGCACGTTTCGACGACCTCCACCTCACCTTCGTCGGAGATCAACGCCGCATTCGTGCAGAGCTGGAACGAGTGGGCCTTGCCGAGGACGAGGATCGGTGGCGAATCGTCCATGCTTCCCAGGTGGTGGCCATGGACGAGTCCCCGATCGAAGCCCTGAAATCCAAGCCCGATTCGTCCCTGCTGCGGATGGTGGAGCTGGCGGTGGCGGGGGAAGTGGACGCGGTGCTCAGCGCCGGGCACACGGGGGCGTGTGCGGCCGCGTGTCAACTGAAGCTGCGACCGCTGCCCGGCGTGACCCGCCCCGGGATCGCCGTGACGATCCCCTCTTTCCACGGTCCGTTCGTGCTGTGCGACGTGGGGGCGAACATCCAGGCCAAGCCCCGCCACCTGTACGAATACGCGGTGATGGCGTCGATCTATGCGGAGCGGATCATCGGCATCGAGCGTCCCCGCGTGGCGCTGATCTCCATCGGCGAAGAGAGCGGGAAGGGGACCGGGCTGATCAAGCAGGCCTTCCCATTGCTCGAAGCCGATCCATCCCTTAACTTCGTCGGCAACGCGGAGGGGCGGGAACTGTTCGAGGACCGCTGCGACGTGGCCATCTGCGACGGATTCGTCGGCAACGTGATCCTCAAGTTCGTGGAGGGTCTGGCGGCGGGGTTGTTCCAGACCATCGCCCACGAATTCGAGAAAGAGCCGCCTCCGCTGAAGGAACGGATCGTCGCCGCCCTGGACCGGATCGGGCAGCGACACGACTACCGTCGATATGGAGGAGCGCCGCTGCTGGGGATCAACGGCGTGTGCATCATCTGCCATGGACGGAGCAACGAGGTGGCCGTCGAAAACGCGGTGGGCGTCGCCCGGCGGTTCGTGCTTCAGTCCATCAGCGACGCCATCGCGGCGAGGTTCCGCTGAGATCGGACAACAACGGGACGGGACTTCATGACGAAACGGCTGCCGGTTCGCTTCTGCGGGACGGGGATGTACGTCCCGCAGGACGTCCTTACCAACGAGCATTTCGCGCGATACCTCGATACTTCCGATGAGTGGATCGTGACGCGGACGGGGATCAAGTCCCGTCACCGCGCCGCCCCGGAGCAGAGCACCTCCACGCTGGCCTATGAGGCTGCCCGCCGCGCGCTCGACGATGCCGGTCTGGAGCCGGACGAGCTGGATCTGATCATCTGCGCCACGGCCACGGGCGATTACCCGTTTCCCGCCACGGCCACGGTGGTGCAGGGCAAGCTCTGCAAGCGGGAGATTCCGGCGTTCGACATCAGTGGGGCCTGTGCCGGGTTCATGTACGCGACCGCGGCCGCCGCCGGGTTCATCGCCTCCGGCATGTACCGCCGTGTGCTGGTGATCGGGGCGGAGACGCTGACTCGCTATGCCGATCCGCAGGATCGATCGACCGTGATTCTCTTCGGTGATGCGGCCGGGGCGGCTGTGCTCGGACCGGCTGACCGCGACGACCAGGGCGTTCTCCACTGGGAATTCGGCACCGATGGCACCCGCACGGATCACATCTGGATCCCCGCGGGCGGCTCGAAGCTGTACGCTTCGGAGACCACGGTGGCCGAGCGGCTCCACTATATGCGCATGAGGGGGCGGGAAGTTTTCAAGTTCGCCGTGCAAAAGCTGATGGGGTTGATCGACCGGGCGATGGAGGAGACGGGGTTGCGTCCCGATGATCTGGCCCTGTTCATCCCGCATCAGTCGAACCTGCGGATCATCGAAGCCGCGCGAGAGCGGCTCGGGCTGCCGCGCGAGAAGGTCTCGATCAACATCGACCGATACGGCAACACCTCGGCCGCCTCGATCATCCTGAGTCTGGAGGAAGCGAGACGCAGCGGGCGGGTTCGGGAAGGCGACGCGATTTTGATGGTGGCGATCGGAGCCGGTCTGACGTGGGGCGTGATGGTCCTGCGGTTGTAGGAACCGTTCGTCCGACGGGAAGTGAAACCTCACCATGTCGAAGCAAGCGATCATCTTTCCCGGTCAGGGTGCCCAGTCGGTGGGGATGGCGAAGGACGTCGTGGAATCCTCGAGCCGGGCCCGCGCCGTCTTCGACCGGGCGGCGGAGGTGCTGGGGTTCGATCTGGCCCGCCTCTGTTTCGAGGGACCGGCGGAGAAGCTGGAGCAGACCGACGTCCAGCAACCGGCCATCTTTGTTGCCGGTGTGGCGATCTGGGAGGCGTTTCGGGAAGCGGGCGGTACGCTCGATGCGTTCTCGTTCGCGGCGGGGCTGAGTCTGGGCGAATACACGGCCCTGCATGTGGCGGGCGCGGTCGGGTTCGAGGCGGCGCTGCGACTCGTTCGGCGGCGAGGCGAGCTGATGCAGGAGGCGGCTGTCGCGTCTCCCAGTGGGATGGTGTCCATTGTGGGGGGGGACGAGGAGACGGTGCAGGCCCTGTGCGAGGACGCGCGGCAGGGAGAGGTTCTCGTCACCGCCAACTTCAACTGTCCGGGGCAGATCGTGATTTCCGGCTCGAAGGGAGCGTGCGAGCGGGCCGTCGGCCTCGCCTCGAAGTACGGCGTGCGGGCCGTTCCACTCGCCGTGGCGGGGGCGTTCCATTCCCCGCTGATGGAACCGGCGGCCGAGGGGCTTGAACCGGTGCTCCGCGAGACCG
>CAZNQN010000106.1:5266-7525 GCA_964574925.1 uncultured Phycisphaeraceae bacterium
ATGCCGAACCGCACGGCGATGCGGACGCCATCCGCGGTTCGCTCAAACGGCAGGTGACGCATCCGGTGCTCTGGCAGAAAAGCGTCGAACGTATGATCCGGGACGGCGTCACGCGCTTCGTGGAGATCGGCCCGGGGCGGATCCTGACCGGTCTGATGCGGAAGATCGACCGCAAGATCCCCTGCGTCAATGTCAGCACAGCCGCGGGGATCGAGCAGGCCGTGCATGAGCTTGCTTCGTGAGCAAACCGAGGGTCCAGGCGACGAGGGAAGTGAGCGGCGAGGGTAAGACGCGAGGCGTCGGAAGTCGTAGGATGAGCCAACCATGAAAGACAGGATTGCACTGGTAACCGGCGGCAGCCGCGGGATCGGGCGGGCCATCGCCTGGCGGCTCGCCGGGGAGGGGGCGACGGTAGTCGCCTGCGCCCGCAACGGCGAAGCGCTGAAGGAACTGGCGGGGGAAGCGAAACAGCGTGAGCTTCCCGGCGTCATCGAGACGGAGACGGCGGATCTCAGCGACCGGTCCGCGATCGACCCGCTGGTGGACGGCATCCTTCAGCGGCACGAGCGGATCGACATCCTGGTCAACAACGCTGGCATCACGCGGGACGGGCTGGCGATGAGCATGGACGATGAGGACTTCGACGCCGTGCTCACCACCAATCTGCGGGCGGCGTTCTGGCTGACGAGGGCGGTGATGCGTTCGATGGTGCGTCAGCGGTACGGGCGGATCGTCAACATCGGGAGCGTCTCGGGGATCATGGGCAACCCCGGCCAGGCCAACTACGCCGCCAGCAAGGCCGGGCTGATCGGCATGACCAAATCCATCGCCAAGGAGCTGGGCAAGCGGAAGATCACCTGCAACGTGGTAGCGCCGGGCTTCATCGAGACGGACATGACCGACGTTCTCCCGGACGCGGTCAAGGACGGGGCGAAGAAGCTGATTCCGATGGCCCGCTTCGGATCGGTGGACGAGGTGGCGGCGGCGGTGGCGTTTCTCGCATCCGAGCAGGCTTCGTATATCACCGGCCAGGTGCTCGTGGTCGACGGCGGGCTGCATATGTAAGGACGGGAAACGGAGCCGCTACGGGAAATGGGCCCCGTCGACGGGGCGGGAAACCCCTGAGGTTGCCGCCGGAGGCGTCTTTGGGTACCATCCCCGCTCGGGATTCGGCCGACGGCAACGGGCCAACAACGTTCAATCTGGAGGATGAAGTGGTGCTAAGCGTGGCGGAAATCGAAGAGAAAGTATTTCAGATTGTCAGCGACCAACTGAGCAAGGACAAGTCTGAGCTCTCGCGCGAATCGTCTTTCGCCAACGATCTGAATGCCGACTCCCTCGATACGGTGGAGCTGGTCATGGAGCTGGAGGACGAGTTCGACCTGACCATCCCCGACGAGGACGCGGAGAAGATCACGACCATCGGCGACGCGATCGATTACATCAAGAAGCATCTTGAGAGCAAGTCCTGACCCGGCGACCGGCGGATAGCGACATGGCGAGGCGGCGGGTCGTCATCACGGGGATGGGGGTGGTCTCTCCCTTCGGCGTGTCCGTGGAGCCCTACTGGGACGGACTCGTGGCGGGGCGGTCCGGGCTGTCGCGGATCACCCTTTTCGATACCGCCGAATTCGACGTCCACATCGGCGGCGAGATTCCCGATTTCACGCCGACGGATTACCTGGAACCGCAGGCGGTCAAGCGGCTCGACCGCTATGCGCAGTTCGCGCTGGTCGCCACCGAGGAAGCCTTCCGCCAGTCCGGCCTGAACATGGAAGAGGTGGACCCGTACCGCGTGACGGTGATCCACGCGTCCGGCATCGGGGGGATGAACGAGCTGGAGCAGCAGTTCCGCCGGCTCGCGACGAAAGGCCCGCGGAAGGTCTCCGCCTTCACCATCCCGAAGCTGATGGTCAACGCCGCCGCCGGCAACATCTCCATCCGCTACGGCGCCAAGGGCAACAGCATGGCCGTCAGCACGGCGTGCGCATCGGCCACCCACGCCATGGGCATGGCCATGGAAACCATCCGCTGCGGGATGGCGGACGTCGTCTTCACGGGGGGCTCGGAGGCGGCGCTGACGCCGCTCGCCCTGGCGGCCTTCGCCTCGATGAAGGCATTGAGCACCCGCAACGACGACCCCGCGGGGGCGAGCCGTCCCTTCGACCGCGACCGCGACGGCTTCGTCATGGGCGAGGGGGCGGGGATCGTGGTGCTCGAGACCGCCGAACGCGCGCTCGCGCGCGGCGCACGGATCTA
>CAZNQN010000107.1:0-7512 GCA_964574925.1 uncultured Phycisphaeraceae bacterium
GGCTGGAACCGCACCGTGTCCACGCCGTTGGGCAGCACGATGACGGCTTCGGGCGGCAGATGTGCCTCCCGCAGAAGTTGTTCCCGTCCGCGCCGGGATACGGTCGCAAGGCAGCCGCCCATCCGATGCGCGATCCGCGCCAGCCACCGGTGTTTTCGTGACAATGGTTTGTCTTCGGTGGAACCGTGGAAGCCCAGCACCACGCGGCACGATCGAATGAGCATCCCCGCCGCGACGGCATCCGCCCATGTGCACGTGTTCCGTGCGTGCAGGATCACTCCTGGTCGGGTCCCGGCAGGGGCCGATTCCGGTCGCTCCGCGCAGGTCTCTGCCCACCCGTTGCGATACGCGCGAACGATCCGCGCGATCCGCCGACCGCAACGCTGCGGGCCGCACGTTTCCAGGGCCCGACAGGCCACCCACGACGGCAGCCGATCCGCCGGCCCGCCCGCTTCCCGAAGCGTGATCACCGCGTGACGAAACCGTTCCGACCGCCACAGACCCAGCAGCGAAACCAGCAGGTGTTCCGTTCCCCCACCCTCCAGCGTGTCCAGAAGGTGGAACACCCACGGCCGGCCCCGTTTTGACGCCTGCCGAGCAGCGACATGAGCGGATGGATGAGTCACGACGACGGACATTGAACCCTCGATAACGACCGGACCGCCCTCCATCCGGGCACACGGCTTCCGACCTCGATCATCGCCGCGATCGGCGAACGAGCCGCCTGGCCGCACCCGACATGCGACCCTGTCACGGAGGCGTGGCTGCCCGGCCAAAGCATTGTTCGAAACGGCGGGCTGCGCCGTTTTCCGCCGGATGGCGAAGACCGCCGCACGATCGCGCGGCGTGAAAGTCCGCGACTCGGACCGCGAAAACGAACCATGCGCTAGGCGTATTCGTACCCCGTTTCCGGTTCGGGCGGCGGAAGTTCCCAGGGTGTCGTCTGCGTCCCCTCGACCGGGACGAACGTTTCCTCTTCCGCCGGCATCTCGCTCAACACCGTTCGGTACAGGCACAGGGGCAGCGTCAACACCCACCAGAAGGATTCGCAATAGAATCGCTCCGTGCCCAGCCCGGTGATGAAGTATGTGACTGCCGAAACCAGGCACCCGTAGGCGATCAGCGAGGTTTCCACCGGTCGCCGGCTGTGCGCCGCCAGGCGGACACACCGGTACAGATACCAGAAGCTCAACGCGACCAGCCCCAGGAACAGCACGCCCCCGTGGATCCCCAGTTCGGTGAAGCACACCAGAACCGTGTTGTGGCTCGAGCGACGGTAGAACTGGGGGGCGTATCCGGCGATGACGTACGGGAAGTTCCCCGGACCGACGCCGAAGGGCTGGTCCTGGATGATCCGCAGCGAGGTCTTCCAGATTTCGATCCGGTTGGCCGCCGCCACGTCCATGTGCAGCGTCTCCGGGTTCGTCAGCGTGCTCATCCGGGTCCAGAAATACGGGTCGGTGAGGCTGAACGCCGCCAGGCATCCGATCGCCAGCAGGGCGTGGATCCGGAACCGCTTCGCCCGCGGCGCCAGCACCACCGCCGTCAGGATGCCGAACAGCATTCCCACGAACGCCGACCGCGTCCGGCACAGGATGATGGCGTTGAACGACAGTGCCCCCGCCAGCACCGCCGCCAGTCGCCATCGCCATCGCGGGGTCGTCAGGAACACCACGCCGATCAGCGGAAGCATCGCCGCCAGGTGCGCCGCCGCCCCCGACGTGGACGAAAAGTCCGGACCGCCGATCAGTTCCAACCGTCCCAGCCAGAACGACGAGGGCGGCGCCGTAAACGCCTGATACCCGATGAACAGACTTCCCGCCGTCAGCGCCCAGAGCACCAGACGCAGGTTCTCCCGTGTGGCTGTTACCCGGGCCAGCAGGAGCACGAAGAACATCATCTTCCACAGTTTCTCGAAGCTGTACCGCGAATCCGGCGTATGGCCCGGATGCTGGATCATGCCGATCGCCGCGAAGATCACGAGCAGGACGATCCCGATTTCCCACAGGGAGATGCGCGGTTGGATGCGGCGGGCGTGCTTCCGCCCCAGCACCATGCCCAGCAGCGCGAACATCGCCGCCAGCATGGAAAAGCGGATCCCCAGGCGGACCAGCGGCGCCCCCCACCACGTATCCGCCGGGTTCATCTGGTACGTCATGATGTAGTTGACCACCCCCCAGATCGGGTTGATCAGCGACAGCACGCACGCCACCCAGAACAGCGTGAAATACAGGATGGTTTTCAGTGGCCACATGGTCGGTTACGGATCGCGCGCTCTCCCTCTCCCTTCGATCGGCGGAAGCCGGAGAGGCGACAACCTGGACCGGTCGCTTCCGCATTCGTTGCGAACGGCGGACTTCGGGCCGTCCGATTGCTCGCCCCGGGAACGTCCTTCGGACGCTTGTTCATTGGGCAGCGTCGATGCGCCTGGTGTTTGTTCCTGAGCCGCAGGCTTCAACCCGCGCGTTTTTGCCGTCTCTGTGAGCCGTGCGGAAACGACGGGCTTGATCCGGGACGGCAAATCCCACTTCTCGTCGTGCGGCCAGGGCGCCGGAAACATCCGGGGGTCCGGACGGTGGACGACGAGTTCGCCCACGTACGGCCGGATGCCCTCCGCGATCCGCTGCGCAAGTCGCTTTTTGCCCTCTTCCGTGAAGTGGCAGAAATCCGTCATCCAGTCGTTGCTTCCCCGCAGGTCCGCCGCCACGTCGATCACCCGCACCCGACCTCCGTATCCGTCCAGCGACCGCGTGATGGCATTGGCCAGGTCCACCGCGTCGGCCCACTGGTCGAACAGCGAGTGTCGTTTCTTGGCCTCACGGTTGAACACCTGTGTGCAGAGGAACAGGGAGATCCCCCGTGCCTCCGTGATCGACGCCAGCGTCAGCAGGTTCTGCCGGAACGGTTCCAGTCCCTGGAACCGCCGGTGCTTCATATCCTTGACATCTCTCGTGACCCGGATCCCGATCCCCCGCGTGCCCACCTTGCGTTCGAATACCGCCCGGAACAGCACGAAAGCCGCTGAATGGTCCAGGCACGCCGGCAGGTAGTCCCAGAAAAGCGGATCGTCCTTCTCCAACCGTTTCCGCAGGTTCGAATAGTCGGGCGAGAACTCGTCGCTGAACGAGTAGATCACGTCGTTGACCGCGTGATAGACCACCACCGCGTCGGGGCTGAGCGGCAGGCACCGCGTGATGAAATTGATCAGCGACTCCATCGTCGTCCAGCACTGGTTGCCGGCGTTGATGACCTCCAGTCGCAGACCTCGCCGCGCAAAGTCGTCCCGCAGCGCCTCCTCCAGATAGGCGGGATACCCGTTGAACGTTGTCGATCCGCCCAGGCAGACGATGCGATAGGTGCCCGGCGGTTTCTCCCGCGAGATCGGCTCCCCCTTGAACCCCAGCGCGTTGATCCCCGGATGATCCGGATTGAGCACGAATGGCAGGTAAGGATAGTCGCCCCGTTGCAAGGGCCAGTACCGTCCCAGACGCCACGCCCGCCGTTTCTGGTAAACGTCCCGCAGTTCCGCCACGGAGACGTAGGTCCACCGGTCGATCGCCCGCGCCGCGATCTCCGCGCAGAGCCCGCCCCCGGCAAGCAGCAGGCACAGGAACAGCACCTTCCTGCGCAGCGGCAACCGATGCGGGCGATCCGGTTCGCCCGCCGCCGAGACGTTCCCGGTTTCACACCATTCCATCGACGATCTTATCGGCGGTTCCACCGACTCCCTCGCTTTAGCGAGGAAAAAACCGCCTCGCCTCACCGATCCGCCCGTGCGACGCGTCGTTCGTCTTTGAGATCGCGGACGGAGCCGCAGGATGCTCCAATGCCGGCCGCAGGGGGTCGGTCACGAACTGCTGCTCCGGGGTGCCGGATGCTGTTGCCGTGTTGGTGCCGTACTCCGCTTTGCGGTAGGCTTTGGCATTCGCCCTGTCGCTGGGCGCGTTTCGCGAGGCGACGCCCGATAACCGGAACCGCTCATGTTCCTGCGATTGCTGATCCTGTTGACCGTCGTGCCGCTCGTGGAGCTGGTCATTCTTTTGCAACTGGCGGATCGCTTCTCGTGGCAGGTCACCCTCGCGGTCATCCTGATCACCGGCTTGCTGGGCGCCGCCCTGGCCCGCCGGGAGGGGTGGAGAACCTGGCGCCGCATGCAGCAGGAGCTCGAATCGGGGCGGATCCCCGGCGACGCCCTCTGGGACGCCGCCATGATTCTGCTTGCGGGCGCCCTGCTCATCACGCCCGGCCTGTTGACCGACGCCTTGGGATTCGCACTGCTCGTTCCGCCGGTTCGACGATTCGCCCGGCGTCAGCTGAGCGCGTGGTTTCGTCGCCGTGTCGTCGTGTTCGACGCGCACTTGGGTATGCGACGTGACCCGCACGACGAGACGTTCGTAGACGTCTCCGCCGTCAGCCGCCCGGTCGAAGAAGAACGCCGATCCACCCCTCCACCGCCCTCTTGCGACCCGGACCGTTCTCTTCCGCCTTCGCAGGAGGAAACCCGTCCGTAAAGGGGGTTCAACGGCTCACACCGTTCCGGAACCGGCACGCCGTCCTGGAATCGACCCGGGAATGTGCCGCCGACCGGAGGGGACCTGTGAGGCACACGCAATCGGCTGCCAACGTCTTGCGAAACGTCCTTGCCGACCGCAGAATCGACCGTCATGACCATCGCGGACGATCCGGGCGTGCGAACGCTGATCGAGCTGGCCAGGTCGGAAGACTTTGGCGCCGGCGACGTCACGACCGCGCTGATGGAGGGGGCGGATCGACCGGCGCGCTTCCACCTGATCGCCAAGGCGCCGTGCGTACTGGCCGGGGCGGCCGTCCTGCCGGCGATCCTTCAAGCCTATGATGCCTCTTTGGCCGTCGAGTGGTGCTCGTCCCAAGACCTCGATCCTCCGCCGCCCGAAGCGTGCAGTGACAAGGAAGAGGGGGACGATCCGCCGGACCGACCGTTTCCTGACGGGTGGTCGGTGCGGGAGGTTCCCTTTCAGGTTGCGACGATCCGAGGACAGCTCGCTTCGATCCTGGCGGCGGAGCGCGTGCTGCTCAATTTCCTCCAGCGGCTTTGCGGCGTCGCCACCCTCACACGGCGGTTCGTCGAGGCCGTGCGGGGGACCGGGGCCGCCGTGTATGACACGCGCAAGACCACGCCCGGCTGGCGCAAGCTGGAAAAGTACGCCGTGCGGTGCGGCGGCGGATGCAATCACCGCATGGGCCTCTACGATGCGATTCTGATCAAGGACAACCACCTGGCGGGCACGCCGCCGCAACGGATCGCAGCCGTGGTGTTCGACATGCTCAACCGTCTGGATGAGCGCGGTCGTCGCCCGGCGCTGATCGAGGTGGAAGCGGATTCGCTCGCCCAGGCTGAGATGCTCTTCACCGTCGTCGGAATCGACGTGGTCCTGCTCGACAACTTCTCCCTCGACGATTTGCGGCGGGCGGTCCGGTTGCGGGACGAGCTGGGCCTGAAGGGCAAGGTGGCGCTGGAGGCCTCCGGCGGGATCACGCTGGAGACGGTCCGGGCGGTGGCGGAAACGGGGGTGGAGCGGATCAGCATCGGCGCGCTTACGCACGCCGCCCCGGCCGTGGACCTGAGCCTGGAGCGGGCGTGATGTTCGCCTCCGGGTTGTACGGCTATCTCGCCGATTACCTGATCGCGTGGGGGTTGTTCCTTTCCCTGGTCATTCATACGTGGTGCTTCTTTCGCTTCTATCCGCCGCAGCGCCATCCGAAGCTGCGCCTGCTGTTGGGCAACGGGCTGGTCCTGCTGTGCATGTTGGGGGCGGCGGGGTTGATCGGCGAGAGTTACTACCGGTTCGTGTGCGTGGAGACGGATTCGTTCGGACTGACGCTTCCGGCGCGGCGCTGGTTTGTGCTCTACACGCGGCTCAACTCGATGGGATGTCGGGACCATGAATGGAAGGAACGAAAGCAGCGCGACGGTGACGTCTATCGCATCGCGTTCGTGGGCGATTCGTTCACCTACGGATGGGGCATCGAGAATCCCGCCGATCGCTTCACCGACCGGTTGCAGGCGAGGTTCAATGCGCGCCGCGAAACGAGCCTGAACGATCCCCGGCACGGCGATACCGCTGCGCGTGCGCCCGCGGGTACGGGAGAGGATCCAACGGAACCGCTTCGATACGATCCCGTTCGTCCTCCGCCGGTGGAAGTGATGAACGTGGCCAAGCCGGGCTGGGGAACCGGCGACCAGATCGAACCGGTCCGCGATTTGATCGAGCGGTACGGGGTCAACGAAGTCGTCCTGTGCTACGTGCCCAACGATATCGAGAAGTTGATCCCCCGCCGACCGGGGTTCGACCCCCTTCGTCCGCCGACGCCCGTATACGTCAACCTTTCGACCTCCGCGCTGCTGGAACACCTCTACTACCGGATCGTGGTGCCGCGGGCGGCGTCGGTGGCGCATTATCACGACTGGCTGGCGGCGGGGTTTTCCGACGAGACCGTCTGGCGGCGACACCAGCAGCAGCTTTATACGCTGGTCCGCATGTGCCGGGAGCGCGGCGTCCGGTTTCGCGCGGTGCTGCTTCCCTTCCTTAGAACCGGCGGGGTCGAATACGATGAGAAGCGGATCCACGACATGCTGCGGCGCTTCTTCGAGGACAACGGGGTCGAGGTGGCGGATCTGCTGCCGGTGATCGCGGGGCGCGACCCGGCCGACCTGGTCGTGAGCCCCTTCGACGCCCATCCCAACGAAAGGGCGCACGCCCTGTTCGCGGAGGCGATCTGGAAGGTGTTCTACCGCGAGAACGCGGCTCCTCCTCAGGTGTCCCCTTCACCCTGACCCCGTCTGCACCTCTCTGTGGAGTAGGACGGATGGGGCTCCCGGGCCCTGACGCGAGGCGGGGCCAAAAAAGGGCGGGCACAAAAGAAAGGAGAAAGACAGGGGAGAAAAGGTAAAGAAGGAGGCGTTTCGAGGACGTCAACCCTCGCCGGCGTCCAGCGGTTTCGGGCGGGTGACGTGGATTTTCAGGACGGTCTGCACCCGCTTGCCGCTCTTTTTCTCGATCCGCACCTCGCCGCGGACGCGGTCGCCCTTGCGCAGGTCGGCGAGCTTGGCCTGCGCGCCGTTGATGGTGATCTCGGTGTCCGCCGTCACCCGGCCGCGACCGGCCAGCTCCTGTTGATGCTTCTCGCTGTAATAGACGACGGTGATCGTGCCGTCCGTGTCCGACCGCTGCTCGATCGATTCGATCTTGCCTTCCAGGGCCACGATGTCGATATCAGGGCTTTTCTGCCGACATCCGACCAGTCCCGGACACACTCCCAGGCTCAGCGCCAGACCGACCGCCCATCGCACAGCTTGCCCGGTTCCATCCGTCATCGTCGAGGCTCCGAAGAGGAATCTTCCGCGTCTGACCGCTGCGATCCTTGTACCGGTACACGAGGAGGATGTCCAGCCGCATTGGGCCGAGAGGAATCCCCGCGCCGCGCGCCGACGTTGGCAGGAGGGGAGGAACTCGGCATGGCGGATTCAGGCAC
>CAZNQN010000108.1:0-7506 GCA_964574925.1 uncultured Phycisphaeraceae bacterium
CCCTCCAGATCGCACGAGCCGGTCTCCTCGCCATCCTCCGCGGATACGCATTGTACGAACTGGAACGGTCCCTCGATCGCCGTCAGCAGTTCATGCAGACTGATCGACTCCAGCGGGCGGGCCAGTCCGTAACCCCCCGTCGCCCCGCGGGCGGAGACCACGAACTCCGCCGCCGCCAGCCGCTTGAGAATGGCGGTGACGGTGGCCAGCCCGATGCCCGAACGCCGGGCGATCTCCCGTGCGCTGATCCAGTCCGCCTCGCTGCGGGCGAGCTTCGCAAGCGCGATCAGGGCGTACTCCGTCTTTTTGGTCAGAGCCAGCATGATTCGGACCAACCGCCAGGCCGCGGAACGTCCGCGACCCTCCACCCTATATAGTACTATTTCGGTCCTATTTCAAGGGTCCTTGACGGGAAAAAAGCGAGAATCCGCCGATTTCCCCGGATTGCTCGAAGGCGTCTACGGACGTAGAAAAGCACAGGACGTATTCGCCGGATCGCGGCTACGGTGAGGTCGAGCGGATCACGCTTTCCGAAACCGGAGATTGAAAATTCAATGGAAGAATTCATGTCATACATTGATTCTTGTCTTTCGTCCGGAGCCGTGCCCTGGCTAGCTGACGGAGGACCGCGGATCGCTCGTTACGGCTCTCTGGAGGAGGAATACGCCCGCCTTGCGGACGGCCCGGCGCTGATCGAACGGACGGACCGGGCCGTGGTCGAAGTGACGGGCAGCGACCGGGTGTCCTGGCTCCACAACCTGATCACCAACGACCTGCGAAACGTGTCGCCCGGCGAAGGGCAGTACGCCTTCGCCCTCAACGTGCAGGGGCGGATCCTGTTCGACCTCGTGGTGCTGGTGCAACGGGAGTCGCTTCGGCTCGACGTGCACGCCGCCTGGTCGGAGCAGGCCCGCAAGCACCTCGAGAAGTACATCATCACCGAAGACGTCCGGTTGGCGGATCGGTCCGCTTCTCTCGTGCGGATGGGCCTGGCCGGGCAACGGGCCAAGGCGCTGGCACAGGAACTGGGAGCGGGGCAAGCGAGCGCCTTGCCGCTGTTCGGATGGGCCGAGGTTCACTGGCGGGGTAAGCCCGTTCAGCTCTACCGCCATGATTTCTTCGGCGTGTTTGCGCTCGACCTGATCGTGCCCGCATCGTGTGCCGTGGCGCTGTGGCGATGGTTGACGGACGATGCGCGGCAGGCGCCGGCGGTCCCGGTCGGCTGGGAGGCGGTGCAGGTCCGCCGCATCGAAGCCGGCGTGCCGTTTCCGGGCTCTGACATCACGGACGACGTGTTGCCGGCTGAAACAGGGCGCCTCGAACAGGCGGTCTCTTTCCAGAAAGGCTGCTACCTCGGGCAGGAGGTGGTGGAACGGATGCGGTCGCGGGGACAGGTCGCCCGCCGGCTTATCGGGATCACGCTTGCAGCAGAGTCGAGCCCGCCGCCCGGGGCGACGGTGATGCGGGACGCTGCGAAGGTCGGAATGGTGACAAGTTCCTGTCATTCCATCGCCCTGCGCAGGCCCGTTGCGCTGAGCTACCTGAAGAAAAGCGCTGCGGATTCCGGGACGGACGTTCGCATTTCCTGGGAAGGCGGTGAGGCGACCGGCACGGTGACGGCGCTGCCGTTCGTGAGAGCCTAGGCGGCCAGACGGGGCGGCGGCGCATGTGCTTGTCGAGGCGAGTGACTTTCCCACGGCACATCGTCCGTGCAACGGCGTGTTCCTCTCGTTTCTTTCGCGGAGGCAAGCGATGATAACCAATGGGGAGGGCACGTTGCCGGAGGATGCAAGCATTTCTCGAGATTGCAGACCGGTTTTTCACCGCCCGATGCGGATGGAGAACCGCCGCTTTGTGCGGGCGAAAGACGCGCCGCTCGGAACACGGAATCGAAAGATGCTCTATCATATGGGTGCCGCAGCACCGAATCGGCGGGGATCGCCGGGGGGGGCGGAGACGACGAACAGGGTGAAGCCCGGGGTCCGGCGATGGGAACACTGGAACGCATGAATGCTCGCTTCGAAACAGGACGACGAGTCGAAACGAGCCTGGGAAGCGGCACGGCCGTGACCTTCCTGATCGGCTGCACGGGCTGCGGCAAGGGCGCCGTCGCCCGCGCCCTGGTGCCGCGCGTCGGCGGCGAGATCGTCAGTCTCGATTCGATGAAGGTCTACCGGCGGATGGACATTGGGACGGCCAAGCCGCCGGCCGAACTGCGCCGCCGCATTCCGCATCATCTGATCGACGTGGTGGAGCCGAGCGAGGATTTCTCGGTCGCTCGCTACGTGGAGCTGGCGGAAGCGGCCATCGCCGACATCCGTCGTCGCGGCAAACCGGTGTTCGTGGTCGGGGGGACGCCCCTGTATCTGAAGGCGATGCTGGAGGGGCTGTTCGAGGGTCCGGGCGCCGATCCGGCCATCCGCCGGCGGTTGCACGACGAAGCCGAGCGGATCGGAAGTGAAGGTCTGCACGCCCGTTTGCAGAAGGTCGATCCGCAGGCCGCCGACCGCATCCATCCCAACGACCTGCGCCGCATCGTCCGCGCACTGGAAGTGTATGAGCGGACGGGACGTCCCATCAGTACGTTGCAGGCGCAGTGGGACCGGGGCTCCATGCGTTCGGATGCGCTGTTGATCGGTCTGCGACGGGCGCGGGCGGACCAGAATCACCGGACCAATCTGCGCGTGCACCGAATGATCGAGGCCGGCTGGGTGGACGAGGTGCGGGCGTTGCTTGCGGAATCGAAACCGCTGAGCCGGACGGCACGGCAGGCGCTGGGGTACGCGGAGTTGATCGAACATCTGCAAGGGCGTCTTTCGCTTGCGGACGCGGTGGAAATGATCAAAATCCGTACCCGCCGCCTGAGCAAGGCACAGCGAACCTGGTTCCGCCGCTTTGGCCGGATCGAATGGACGGACCTCGAAGCCGACGACGATCCCCGGCAGGTGGCGGAACGGTTGCTGGCCCGATACGGAGCACGATGGTCGCCGTCACCGAGATGACCAACTGGGCCGTCGATCTGATCGACGTCTGCAAGACCTACGGGCGGACCGTGTTCGCCCTTCGCGGGGTCAACATCCAGGTCGGACGCGGCGAGATCTTCGGTTTGCTCGGTCCCAACGGCGCGGGGAAAAGCACGCTGGTCAAGATCATGATGACGGTGGTGCGGGCGGACCGCGCGCTGGGCACGATCCTGGGGCGTCCGCTCGGCCATCGCGGCAAGCTGGCCCGCATCGGCTACCTTCCTGAGAGTCATCGCTTTCCCGGATACCTGAAAGGGCGAGAGGTGCTGACCCTGTACGCGGCCCTTGCCCTGGTTCCCCGCGAGCGGCGGCGGCGCAACGCGGAGCGACTGCTCGAACGGGTCGGGTTGCAGGAATGGGCGAACACCCGCGTCGATCAGTATTCCAAGGGGATGCTCCAGCGGCTGGGGATCGCCCAGGCGCTGATGAACGACCCGGAACTGCTGGTGCTCGACGAACCCACCGACGGGCTCGATCCCGTCTGGCGGCGCGAGATACGCCTCCTCTTGCAGGAGCTGCGCGAAAAGGGAACGACCGTCTTCCTCAACTCGCATCTGCTCAGCGAGCTGGAGATGGTGTGCGACCGGGTGGCCATCCTGGTCAACGGACTGGTCGCTCGCCAGGGGACGCTCAAGGAACTGACCGACGAAGTGCTGGAATACCGGGTGGCGGTCGGCGGGGATCTTGCGGCGGCGCGCGACGAACTGAGCGCCCATCGCGCCGCCGTCGACGGGCAGACGATCACCATTCCAGGGCATGACTTGGCGGCGCTCAATGCGCTGATCGACCGATTGCGGGCGAAGGGTCTGCTGATCGAAAGCGTCGTGCCGCACCGGTTCAGCCTGGAGGACATTCTCGTGCAGGTGATGTCGGAGAACGAGGGCGCGTTTCCGGTGGCGAAACCGGCCGGCGTCACCGCCGTGGGGGCGGGCGGAGGAGGATCCTCCGCCGCCGGAGCCTGAAACCATGCAGCTTTGGGCGCTGATCGTCGACGCCTTCCGCGAATCGCTGGACCGGAAGATCTTCTGGGTGATGGCGGCCATCTCCGTACTGATTGCGCTGACGATCCTCAGTGTGGGCATCGAAAGCGACCGCGTGACGCTGCTGTTCGGCACCTGGGAGATCGAAACGAAGCATTTCGACCCGCTGTCGGGGCTTGGACAGAGGCGCCTGATGGCGCTGATCGTCTTCGTCCTCCTCGATCTGTTTCTCGGCTGGACGGGCATGATCCTGATGATCATCGCCACGGCGGGCATGTTCCCCTCCATGATGGAGCGCGGGCGGATCGACGTGCTGCTCTCCAAACCGCTCGGTCGTCCGCGGTTGTTCCTCTACAAGTATATTGCGGGGATGGTCTTCGTCTTCGTGCAGGCGTCGATTTTCGTGGGGCTGACGTTCCTGGTGATCGGGTTCCACTGGGGACTGTGGGTGCCCGGGTACCTGGCGGCGATCCCTCTGCTGGTGCTGCTGTTCAGCTACCTGTACTGCGTCTCGGTGCTGGTGGCGGTGCGGACGCGGAGCGCATCGGCGGCCGTGCTGCTGACCATCGCGGCATGGGTGCTCTTCTCCGTGCCCACGAGCGTACGGCAGACGTTCGAAAGCTTCCCGAAGCTCAAGGAACATGAGCGCCTCTACCGGATCGTGAAGGTGGCCTCGTGGATTCCGCCCAAGACCTCGGACATCACTTATTTCGCCGCCCGCTGGGCGAAGGCGGGAACCAGCCTCGACATCGTGCCGGAGGAAGTCATGGCGGGCGACGACGTGGATCGCTCCGAGCTGGATCGTGCCCGGAACCTGGAGGAGAAAGAGAAGCGGAAAAGCCCCTGGCTCTCGATCGGGTCTTCGCTGCTGTTCGAGGGCTGCATCCTGCTGTGGGGCATGGCGATCTTCTGCCGCCAGGACTACTGAAGGGGGAGATGCAAGAGATCGGGCAACTTTCTCGATTGAATGTACACATAGTTGACCATCATCTCCGCTTCCCGCCGATGTTCGTGATTTTCCGTTTTCTTTCTTGTTATTTCGCTCCCTCGCGGTCGCAGCTTTGCAAATGTGTCGCAGCCTCGTTGGAATGCCGAACGAGGAGGCCCGGATTCAGGACGCGGGGATCAAGGGATTCCGCCCTGTGCCATAGCATTGTGATCGCGCTCGGTTCCGCTGACGATCGCATTGCTCGTTGTTGCGTTCGGAGCCGCAGGCCTGTGCGTCGCACGCAGACAGACAAACGCCGACGATCGCGGCCCCGTTTCCCCGTCGCGAACCGGTCGAGGGGACGCGGTTCGAGGCGCGTCCGCCGGAGGACGCCCGATGCGTCCGCAAGGCAGCTTGCAAGGCGGTTCGGCGGGCGGCACGCGGGACGGAAAAGGGATGCTTGATCCGTGCCCCCCCGCGCGGGTACCATGACGCCCCAAGTTCGTCCGTTTTCGAGAAGGAGCCCGGCCGGGAACCGATGATCGTCGATTGCTTCACGCACACGTGGGAGTCCGCCGACCAGCTCGGCCGGTGTCTGCCCCGATCGGGCGGCGGACAACAAGGACCCCCTCTGGATCCGCGGGAGACGCGACCGGATCGGCACCTGGCGGCGGCGGCGGAGCCGGTGGATTGCACCTTCGTGCTCGGCTTCGTCAGCCGGCACCTGGCGGCGGAGATTCCCAACGAGTGGGTGGCTTCCTACATCCGGTCGCACCCGGAACGGCTGATCGGCTTCGCCGGCATCGACCCGTCGGATCCGAAACGGGCGGTGGCCCGGCTTCAGCAGGCGCGGGAAGAGTGGGGGATGCCGGGGATCGCCGTCGCCCCGGCGGCGCAGGGGTTCCACCCGACGAACAGCCAGGCGATGCTGGTCTATGCGGCGGCGGCCGAGCGCCACATGCCCGCCATCTTTCACACGGGGGTCTTCCTGGCGCGGGAGACGATGCTGGAATACGCCCGCCCGGTGCTGCTGGACGAGGTGGCACGGGAGTTCCCGGACTGGCCCATCGTCATCGCCCACCTGGGTCATCCGTGGGTGGGGGAGACGATGGAGCTGCTTGCCAAGCATCCCAACGTCTACGCGGAGACGAGCTGGATTCTGCACCAGCCCTGGCTGGCGTATCAGGCCCTGCTGCGGGCGTATGAATGTGGCGTGATGGACAAGCTTCTGTTCGGCAGCGGGTTCCCGCAGTCGACGGCTTCCACCTGCATCGAAGCGCTCTACAGCATCAATCATCTGGCGCATGGAACCAATCTGCCCACCATCCCACGCGAGCAGCTTCGCGGCATCGTGGAGCGGGATACGCTCAGCGCCCTGGGCATCGCCCGACCGGCCGGAATGCCGCCCTCACCCTCTCCACGACCCGCTCCGGAGACGGTGGGCGAGGAAAACTGAAGCGGATCGCATTCCACACGACATGGATCCCATCTTCGCCGGCTCTCTCGTAGAATCCGGCGCCCGTACCCTGGCGGTCAAAACCGAGACCCGACGGCGCATAAACCCTTTCGAAATAAGATCTTAAAGCCACAAGAGGGCGGTTCCAGCTTCGCCATAAACGATGAAGATGGCAGTTTGTCAAGAGGGATTCTTGACACACCGTCAAGGGGAGAATAGACTTCACGACGGCACAGTTCTGGCACAGTTCTTTTGATCCGTCGAGGGGGAAGAGGCGTCAGGCGGATCGGCTGGTCGATGTTTCGCGTTTGTTCATGTCAGGAGGTCACCCCATGAACGCAAGGAATCTGTACATCGTGTTGGTCGTGGTTTTGGGTGCGCTCTATAGCCCTCTTACAGTCTTCGGTTCTCCCCCGCTTGCCGGAGATGACCTAGTCCGCCCGGGGCGGGTTGGGCAAACCAAGCGCCGGATCCCTGCGAATCTTCAACGTCTGCGCCTACAAACGGCGGAAGGGGTGCTCATTGTAACGAGCGCTCCGCAGGCCGAGGGAATTCGACCCGAAGAACCTGAACCCCGCACGGCGTGGTGGCAGGACACGGAATCGAATCTTGTGTATGTTTACACCCAATGGCTTCGCTCTCCGGATGAGCTGCGGGAGGCGGTCCGGAAGCTTGAGAGGGAGTTCGGGTATGATTTGACCTTTGCTATGCAGGCGCTGGCGGTCAATCGTCCCGGTAGCGACGATCATACCCCGACGGCGCAACGGGGCGCGTGGCGTGTCGCTTCCGCAGAAACGATTGCTGCTGTTTTGAACGTCCCCCCAGCCGATGTGCTCGGAGCCCTGTCGGGTGATCCCAACGCCGGATTTGATTGTCTCCCTTGTATGCGAAGCACGATGCCGACGGAAGGCGGCAAAGGTCAAACGCGCGGTGACTCCGCGTCCCTCCGGACAGTCCGCGTCGAGTACCTCCCTGAGGCGAGTGCCGCCCTGGCAAGAACCGATCTTGTTCGTTCCATCATCGGAGAGGTATGTTTCCCCTGTGGCGGCACATCGTGCAATCCCGACCTGTGTAATGACGGGAATCCCTGCACGAGGGACTCTTGCGGATACGACGGGT
>CAZNQN010000109.1:0-608 GCA_964574925.1 uncultured Phycisphaeraceae bacterium
CTGCACAACGGGGGGAGCGGACCGCTCATCCTTCCGGCCGGGCACCTCACCGCCGACGGCGATCTGCTCTTTGCCCGTACCGGCGAAGGCGTCGTGGCACTGGAGCCGGAAACGCTGCGCGTCGTCTGGACGCGGAAACTGTCTCAGCGGGGCACGGCCGTCCATCCCGGCGATTCCTCCATGCCGACGATCCGCTTTCAACGCAACACCACGCGGCGAACCTGGCATCCGAAGGAAACCGACGCCCGCCTCTGGTACGAAGACCACGCCGTCGCCGATCTGTCGCTCGCCCCCGATTCCGTGCTGCTGATCACGCGGGTCGGACGGTCGGAGTATACGCTGCACCGGCGGGACGCGGTGGAAGAAGGGCTTGTGGGATGGGCCCTGGCGCCGCTGCTCGGGTCGCAGCGACTCGGCGGTACGCGACTGGTCGCGCTCGACCGGCGAACGGGCGACGTGCGCTGGTCGCGCGGCCGCAGCGGCGATCCCGCCGATCCGCTCGGTAACGTGCTGTTTCGATCCGCACCGCTCGATTACGACGGGAAGCTGTGGGTGGCGTTCAGCCAGGCGAACGACCTGTTTTTGGCGGTGCTTGATCCCTCGGACGG
>CAZNQN010000109.1:618-6936 GCA_964574925.1 uncultured Phycisphaeraceae bacterium
TGGCGGGGGATTGGCCGCCGCCGCTGCCGCTTGCCGCCGCCGACGGGCTCGTCTTCGCGCCCACCGGGCACGGGGTGCTGGTGGCGGTGGACGCCGTGGGCTATGCGATCCGCTGGGCCAACCGCTACATTCCCGAAGACGCCGAAGCCGGCGAGACGGACATCGGGGACGGGTTCCTGCCGGGCCCGCCGATCGTCAGCGCCGGGGTCGTCCTCTATGCCCCGCCGGGGGGGCAGGAGGTGATGGCCTTCAGCACGGTGGACGGACGGCGATTGTGGCGGCGGGTCTGTCCGCAGGGGGCGTATCTGATCGCGGCCGACGGGACGCGCGTATGGGTCGGCGGACGGAGTGTCACATGCCTGTCACTTTCGGACGGGGAACCCCTCTGGGACCGCCCCCTGCTCTCGCCGCCCACCGGGCGGGCGGTGCTGGCCGGTGCCCGCATCCTCGCCCCGACGCTTTCTCACCTGGTGGCCATCGACACGGAAAGCGGCGACACGGGGCATTCCATCGAGCTGCCCGCCGGCAAACCGCCGCTGGGCAACCTGTTGTGCCTGGACCACATGCTCTACAGCTTGCAGGCGGGCGAGGTCCGTGCATATCCCGACGTGGCCCGTCTCTACCCGGTCGTGAAAAAAGCCTGGCGGGACGACCCGAGCGACAGGAAACAGGCCTTGCGACTGGCGTGGCTGGAACTGCTTCAGGACCGCCCGGAACGCGCCTTCGCCGTTCTGGAAGGGTTGAAGGAACCTCCTTCCGACGAGACGGAGACGGCGGAGCTGGCCCACATCCGGGTCGAGACACTGCTGGCGATGGCCGGTCGACCCGAGGCGGCGCAACAGGCGGGTCGGGATGTCCTCGCCCTGCTCGAAGCGGCGGAAGACGCCGCCCACGAACCGTATGACCGCATGCGCTGCACGCTGGCGGTGGCGAAACAGCTCGCCGCACTGGACCGGACCCTCGACGCCTGCCGGCGGTTGTGGAACCTGGGGTTGGACGAGGTGGCCCGTCGCATGATCCCTCTCGACCACGAGCTGACCGCGCGGGCGGCGTTGCCGGTGGCGGACCGGCTGGCGGAGCTGTCCGCCGACCTTGCCCCCGATCAGCAGCGCACCTGGCGGGCGGAGATGGAGAAAACGATTCGGCGTCTCACGGCGGATCTGCAAAACCCCGACACCGCCGTCGAGGCCGCCCTTCGCCTGCGGGCGGCGGCCGACGTCGCCCCCGAGGAGACCCTCGCTCAGCAAGCGCTCCTCGTCCTCGCCCGCTGGCACCGCCGCGGGACACGTTTCGCCCAGGCCGAGCAACTCTTCCAGGAAGTGCGGCGGCGGGAGGGTTCGGAACGGTTGGCCGCGGCTTCTGCCGTGCTCGAAACGAACATGGACCTTCAGGCCTATCGGGACGGATACGTCCCGGTGACGATCCTCCAGCGCCGGTTGGCGGAACTGCGCACGAAATACGCGGACTTTGCTTTCGACGCGCTTCGACCCGTGCTCGGCGACGAACCGCCGCTCGACGAGATGAGCGGCACGGTGGGGCAGTGGGCGGGGACGATCAACGTGGAGCCGCCCGTCGCGGACACGCCTGCCGAGCCGGATGCCCGCGAAACCCGGCTCCGCCTTCACGAAACGCTGGTCTGGTCGATCGACGTGGAGCGGCAATACGATCCGCCGCGCCTGCTGCATGTGGGCAACGATACGACCGACGTGCTCGGCAACCGGGTGCTGGTGCTCGATTCCGCGCAACGTCTTTCCTGTTACCGGGCCTCCGACCGCGACCTGTTGTGGCGGACGGGGCTGCGACTTCCGGGCCGGTTTCCGGAAGACGCCCCCGTGCGCTGGTTGGAGGGGGAGGACGTCGTCCGTCGCATCGCGGTGGAAGGGCAGACGGTGCTGATCAGTGCCCGGGAGGGCATCTTCGCTGTCGAGAGCGGCACGGGGCGGCGGCTGTGGGTCCAGCCCTACGACTTCGGCGGACATCAACCGGGACCCTTGCGGTTGGAATCCCGCCTGACCATCCACGACGGGCGACTGGTCTCGATCCTGCGGGAGGGGCGTCTGGCCCTGGTCCGCGTCTCCGACGGCACGGTCCTGTGGGAGCGAGAACTGCTGGGCGAGCAGGTGGGGGAAGCCTGGTTTGCGGGCGATCGACTCATCACGGTGGATCCCTTCCGCGAGCGCGTCCGCGTCTATGACAGCTACGACGGGCGATTGCTGCACCGGTTCACGTTTCAGCAGCCCGATCCGTCGAACTTTCGCATCCCGCTGGTTCAGAACGGCGATCTGCTCTGCGGTCCCGATCGAACGGAGCAGGGCGAGGGGATCCGCAGCGTGAACGTCCGCACGGGAAAAGAGGTCTGGTGGGTGCCCGTGGACAAGCCGCCGGTGGATTTGTTCCAGCCCGGGGAAGGGTACGTGGGGGCGGGGCTTTTCGGCGGCGACGTGTGGATCATCGAGGCGGAAACGGGGCAGGTCGCCCTGAAGCGACACGTCAGCGGTGTGCAGGGGGTCGTGCGGGCTGCGATGGTCCGCGGCACCCTCGTACTCCACTGTTACACCGGTCACGGCGCCATGGAGGAGTTCCTGCTGGCGGGGATGGACATCGCCACCGACGCGGAGCTGTGGCGGCGGGACGATGTTTCCCCCCTGGGGGCGGAAGATCTCCGTCTGCGGATCGTCGGCGACGCGATCCCCGTCGTGCAGACGCGGAGCCGGACCATCCGCAACCGTCGCGCCCCCCTGCGGATGTTCATGCTCGACATCCGCAGCGGCGAGTCCCGCGGAGCGGAGGTTCCCCTCCCCGAGACCATCCGCTATAGCCAGATCAACGGGGATTTTCTCATCTCCCGCAGCGGCGGGGTGATCGTCCTGGGCACGGAACCGGGCCTGTACGCCTACCCGATCACCTGGGTCGAGCCCGACGAAACCGGAGGGTTTTGATGGACCGGCGCACGAATCAACGTTCGGCATTCCTTCGTTTCGGGGTCGTTGCGTGCCTGTGCCCGCTGATCGTCGCCGCCGATCTGACCACGCCGACGCTGACGGAATCCCTGCTCCCCAAGGGCATCACGCCGGAGACGAAAGAGGCCATCGACCGCGGGTTGGCGTACCTCGCCCGCACGCAGGACCGGCAGGGCTCGTGGTCCAACCGGGGTCGATACGGGGCGTATCCGGTGGCCATGACCGCCCTGGCGGGGCTGGCCTTCCTGATGGACGGCAACACGCCCACGCAGGGGCGATACGCTCCCCAGGTCGACCGCGCATTGCGCTACATCCTCCGATCGGCGCATCCGGACGGCGAGATATCGGGCGGCGAGGCCGAGGGACGACCCATGTACGCCCACGGGTTCTCCATGCTGTTTTTGTCCCAGGTCTACGGCATGACGGAGGATCCCGACCGGGCGCGGCAGATCCACGACGTGCTCACACGGGCCATCGAGCTGACCGCGCGGGCGCAGAGTCGCGGCGGCGGGTGGTACTACACGGCCAATGCCCGCACCGACGAGGGTTCGGTCACCATCACGCAGGTCCAGGCGTTGCGTTCGTGCCGCAACGCCGGCATCGCGGTCCCGAAGAAGGTGATCGACCGGGCCATGCGCTATCTGGAAGAATCGCAAAACAGTGACGGCGGGATCCGCTATTCGCTGCGGCAGCGGCGGGGGGCGTCGAGACCGGCGATCACGGCGGCTGCGGTCGCCTGCTGGTTCAACGCCGGGCTGTACGACAGCCCGCGGGCGAAACGGGCCCTGGCATTCGCGAAACAGAAGGTCCGGCCCGATCGGACGGCCGGCGGACACGACTTCTACGCCCATCTGTATCTGGCCCAGGCGATGTTCGTCTCCCGCGATCCGGACTGGGACGAATACTACGCCGCGCGGCGCGATCGGTTGCTGGCGTTGCAGAACCCGGACGGATCGTGGCAGGGCGACGGGGTGGGGGACATTTATGGGACGGCGCTGGCGCTGATCGTGTTACAGCTTCCTTACAATCAACTCCCCATCATGCAACGGTAGCGGGTATAGTCGGCAGCGGATCGGTTCCGACAAACCGGCGCCGAGGAGCGCGCCGCCGGAAACCGATCCCCCAATGCGGAGCAGACCATGGACAACGAATCGAACACACCGGCCGGGACGCCCCCCTCCGGTTCCGACACCGAAGCGGTGGACCGGTTGCGGCAGGCGGCGGAGCGCGTGCGGGCCGAACTGGGCAAGGTGATCGTCGGACAGGAGGAGGTGATCGACCAGTTGCTGACCGCCCTGTTCGCGGGCGGACATTGCATCCTGGAGGGCGTGCCCGGGCTGGCGAAGACATTGATGATCTCCACCCTCGCCCGCTGTCTGGACCTCTCCTTCCACCGCATCCAGTTCACGCCCGATCTGATGCCCTCCGACATCACGGGTACGGAGGTGATCCAGGAGGACCGGGCGACGGGCACGCGGCTGTTCAAGTTCCTGAAAGGACCGATCTTCGCCCACGTCATCCTGGCGGACGAGATCAACCGCACGCCGCCGAAAACGCAGGCGGCCCTGCTGGAATCCATGCAGGAACGACAGGTGACGGTGGGAGGGGAACGGCACGACCTGCCGCAGCCCTTCTTCGTGCTGGCGACGCAGAACCCCATCGAACAGGAAGGCACCTATCCGCTTCCCGAGGCGCAGCAGGACCGCTTCCTGTTCAAGGTCTACATCGGCTATCCCAGTTACGACGAAGAATACACCGTCATCGAGCAGACCACGGGAACGCCGGCGGGCGAGGTGGAGCGGGTGCTTTCGGCGGGGGACATCCTGGCGTTTCAAGGTCTGGTGCGGCGGATTCCGGCTGCTCCCGACATCATCCGCTATGCCCTGGATCTGGTGCGGGCGACGCGACCCCATGAACCGGAGGCGGCGGAGGTCACGAAGCGGATGCTCACCTGGGGCGCCGGTCCGCGGGCGGTGCAGGCGCTGGTGCTGGGCGGCAAGGCGCGGGCGGCGCTGAGCGGTCGCTACCACGTCTCCGCCGACGACATCCGGGCGCTTGCCCATCCGGTGTTGCGGCATCGGATCGTGACGAACTTCTCGGCGGAAGCGGAAGGCTACACCCCCGACAAGGTAATCGACGAACTGCTGGCGCGGTTCGATCCCACCCATACACCCCTGGACGACGATGAGCGCATCAACAAAGTACTTTCAACCTGAGGTGCTCAGTCGAATTGCGCGTCTGGAGCTGCGGGCGCGGCACGTCGTCGAGGGGTTCATCAGCGGGATGCACAAAAGCCCCTACAAGGGCTTCTCCGTCGAGTTCGCCAACCACCGGGCCTATGTCCCCGGCGACGACATCCGCCACATCGACTGGCGGGTCTACGGCAAGGCCGACCGCTTCTTCGTCAAGGAATACGAGGAGGAAACCAACCTCCGCGCGCATCTGCTGCTGGACTGCTCGGCGTCGATGGCCTATCCCGACCATCCCGGCACCGGACGGATGACGAAATGGGATTACGCGGCCACCCTGGCCGCCTCCCTCGCCCATCTGCTCGTGTATCAACAGGACGGCGTGGGACTGACGCTTTTTGATCGGGACGTGGTGCGGCAACTTCCGGTTTCGTCGAGCCGGGCCTCGCTGCACGCGCTGGCGGAGACGATCGAGGCGAACCGGCCGAACGGAACCACCGACCTGCAAACCCTCTTCCGCCGGGTGGCGGGTTCGATTCCCCGCCGGGGGATGGTGGTCGTGCTGTCGGATCTGCTCACCGACGTGGACGACATCGTCCGGGGGTTGCAGCGCCTCCATTACGACGGGCACGACGTGCTGGTGCTGCACGTGCTGGATCATGACGAACTGACCTTCGAGTTCGCCGATCGGACGCTGTTCGAAGGCATGGAGGATCCGGATCTGGAGGTGCTCACCGATCCGCAGTCGCTGCGCGGCAGCTACCTGGACGCGCTGCACGCCTATCTGGGGCGGATCCGGCGGGCATGCCTGGATCAGCGGATCGACTATGCGCTGATCAGCACGGCCGAGGGAATCGACGCCGCGCTCACCACCTTCCTGGCCACGCGCATGCGGCGGCAACGGGCGAAGGCGTGATGGGTTCGACCTCGCTGATGCTCGCGGCGTTCGTCTCGCCGGCGCTGTTCTGGGGTGGCGCGGCGGCGGTGGCGGCGCCCATTCTGATCCACCTGCTGGCCCGTCGGCGTTTCCGTCGCATCCGCTGGGCGGCCATGGAATTCCTGCTCGATGCGGAACGGCGCAACCGACGCCGCCTGCGGATGGAAGAATGGATCCTGCTGGCGTTGCGCTGCCTGGCGGTGGTGCTGCTGGCGGCGATGATCGCCCGACC
>CAZNQN010000109.1:6946-7493 GCA_964574925.1 uncultured Phycisphaeraceae bacterium
CGCCGCCGTCTTCGGCGGGGCGCAGCGGACGGAACGGGTGATCCTGATCGACGATTCGCTCAGCCTGGCCTATCGCACGCCGACCGGTCAGGTCATGGACCGCGCGAAGGAGGCCGTTCGCCGTATCGTCGAGAACATCCGGGAGGAAACACCCGACGACACCGTCACGCTGCTGCGGATGACCGCGCCGGATCAGCCGCTGGAAGCGGGCACGTTTCTGGACGCGGCGCAGACGCAGCGACTGCTCGAACGGGTGGATGCCCTCTCGCCGACGTTCGCGCGGGCGGACCCGGGGCGGGCGGTCTCGGCCGCCGCCGACCTTCTCCGACGAAACCCCGACACCATCAACGCCGCCGTCTACATCATCAGCGATTTCCGCCAGCCGGACTGGACGGCGCGGGAGGTATCGGTCAGCGGGACACAGGCGGGCGGGAGCATCATGGCCCCGCTGGAGGAATGGGCCCAGCAGGACCACGGCCTGCATATCCTGCTCGTGGACGTCGGGGAAGAGGACGCCCCCAACACGGCCCTGACCGATCTTCGCCTG
>CAZNQN010000110.1:0-7381 GCA_964574925.1 uncultured Phycisphaeraceae bacterium
CCGTCGGGAAGCGGTGTGCCTTCGCACTGTCCGGTGGTCGGGTTGCAGGACTCGTTCGCGCACGGGTCCGGCGAGCATTCCATGATGACGGTTTCGCAGATCCCGTTGCGACAGGTGTCGATGGTGCACAGATCGCCGTCGAGTTCGCAGGAGTTGGTGTCGTCGGTGACGGAGACACAACCGCGCGACGGATCGCAGGTGTCGTCGGTGCAGGGGTTCAGATCGTCGCAGACGGTGTCGTCGGGCGTATGCACGCACGTTCCTGCGGCGTTGCAGACGTCCGTCGTGCAGGGGATGCCGTCACTGCGGCAGGCGGTTCCCTCCTGTACGGGGTTGTGGTCACAGGTACCGGCACCGTCACAGACGTCCTCGGTGCATTCGTTGCCGTCGTCGTCACAGGCGGTTCCGACGGGCGCGGAAGTGAAGTTGCATCGCCCCGTCGGGTTGCAGGTTCCGATCGTGCAGGGGTTGCCGTCGTTACAGTCGGCGTCGGACCGGCAGGGACTGCCGCCGGAAAGCCTTCCGCCGCTTTTGCCGCCGGCGATGCTCGGTGAGACGGACACGAAGGCGGAGACCGGCGTGCGAGCATGCGGACGATCTTTGCGTCCGGCGGCCTCAACGCTTGTCGGCTCCGCAAAGAGCAGCGCGCACAGGGCGACCACCGGGACCACACCGAGGATGTTTCGACAGAAGCGCATGGGCTTCCTCCTTTGTTTGGACGTAGCTCTTCCGCTTGCAGAGGTGGAAAACGCTTCGTTCCCCCAAAACGGTACGTGGGCCAAACCGGCCTTTCGTTCCCTAGTGTAGGACCGCCGCCGGGCGGAGTGAAGCCGGATTCCCGGAAAAGCAACGGGTGAAGATCGGATTCCGGTAATCGCGTGGCTGCAGGCACGCGGGCGACGCCTTGCGGAGCGTCCGAAAAGCGGGCAAGTGGGGCCTCCATGCTCCCGAATGCAAAGGCCGGCATCGGCGGCGGCTTGAAAGGGACGGTCGCGGCCACCCCCGTTTTCAGTACTGATGATCCGGTCGCTGCGCGGGCCTCGGCGGGCGGTCCGTTTTCCCGTTTCGACCGTCTAATGGATTCTCGGCGGGCGGGCCGACGTATCGGTCTGACGGGATTTTACGAATGTGCGCGGGGGAAGACCTTGACGCAGCGCGGCGGGCGCGGTGCGCTGGCGGTGCGGTTCCGGGGGGAGACACGCCGGAAGCCGTCCGATCGCCCGAACGGAGGGGTCCGGGATCGAGCACGGGGAGATGTGGGCCCGGGCCGATAACGATGGTTCCCACAACCACAGGTAACAGGAAGGAGAGTTACGTCATGTTGAAGCGCATGTTGATCGCCGGGCTGACCGTGTGTCTGGCGGGCGGGACGGCGCCGGCCGATACGACCGCCTCGCAGCAGGAGAAATCGCTCGCGCCCGAGGACCTCATGCGGATGGCCAGGGAGGCGGCCGGCGGCGGGAGCAAGAAGAAAGAATCCCCCTATCCGGACTTCAAGAAAGTCACCAAGGGGATGGTCTCGAAGAAGGGGCTGTTCACGCTCTGGTACTATCCGCCGGGTGCCAAGGACAAGGATAAGGAAAAGCTGCTCTGCCAGATCCCGGTCAGCTTCCTGGGCGAGCAGTTCATGCTTTCCACGAGCGTCTCGGGCGGCGGGTTTTTCACCGGCTTTCCGCTGGAGGAGCGGGTCGTCAAGTGGGAGGTGCTGGACCGCAAGCTGCTGCTCGTGGAGCCGGAGACCCGTTTCGTCGTCAAGAAGGGCACGCAGGTCAGCGATGTGGTGCGGCGGACGTACCCGGAGCGGATCCGCGCTTCCGTCCCCATCCTCACCAAATCGCCCGCCGGCGACCCCGTCTTCGACATGGGCACGCTGCTGAAGGGGAACTTCACCGACGTGAGCTGGATGGTGAGCAGCCCCTTTTTCGGCAGCTTCGGACGGGCCGGCTCCGTCAACCGATCCCTGAGCAAGTGGACCAAGAAGAAAGCTTTCGAGCTGAACGTGGAGATCGGCGTGGCGCTGGCGGTGAGCAGTCCCAGCCCGCCCGGTTCCTACGAGAAGAAGATGATCCACTACAGCTTCTGGAAGCTGCCCAACACGGGCTACCGGCCGCGCGTCGCCGACGACCGCGTCGGGTACTTCCTCACCACCAATCAGGACTGGACCAAACCGACCAGCGCCCGCGACCTGTTCAACCGTTACATCAACCGCTGGCAACTGGAGAAACGCGACCCGAAGCTTCCGCTGTGCGAGCCGAAGCAACCGATCATCTATTACATCGAGAAGACCGTGCCGGTCCGTTTCCGCCGCGCGGTGCGGGACGGCATTCTGGAATGGAACAAGGCTTTCGAGAAGATCGGCTTCCTCAACGCCATCGAGGTCCGTCAGCAGACGTACGACAACGAATGGAAGGATCTCGACCCGGAGGACATGCGCTACAGCTTCTTCCGCTGGATCGTCACCGGGGGCGGGTTTGCGATGGGCCCGTCGCGGGCGAACCCCTTCACGGGACAGATCTACGACGCCGACATCGTGTTCGACGATTCGATGGTCCGCTTCTTCGAACGCAGCGCCGAGCGGAACCTGCCCTCGGCGATCATGTCGCTGTACCGCGACGACCCGGCCCTGGAGCGCTTCCTGGAGCGCTTCCCGCAGTTCCGCCGCCCGGTTCCGGACTGGACGCTGTTTTCGTTCGGGAAGGAGGATCCGGAGAAGGCGCAGCGGGCGCTGCGCGACTACATGCGCCGCCGCGGCGACGTGGGTTGCACCTATGCCGAGGGCATGAAACACCAGATGGCGGTGGCGAGCTGCGTGCTGGCGGAGGCGCCGCCGGAAGTGAAGGAGAAGCTCCTCTATGACGTCATCAAGGAGGTCGTCTCGCACGAGGTGGGACACACCCTCGGCCTGCGGCACAACTTCAAGGCTAGCACGATCTATCCCCTTCAAGAGCTTCAGAAGCGTCGCAAGTCCGGCGAGCCGCTCTGCGGCTCGGTGATGGACTACAACCCGGTGCTCTTCTTCAAGGAGGATCCGTTCGAAGGGCACTTCGTGACGCCGACGATCGGCCCCTATGACTACTGGGCGATCGAGTACGGCTATCGTCCGGCTGATGGGACCTACAAACCGCCGGCTGCCGAATCGCCCGAGGAGCCCAAGTCCGACGAGAAGGAAAAGGCCGTCGCCGATTCCGACGAGGGACAGGAGGCAGGCGAAGAGGAGCTCAAGGGGGTTCCTTCGGACATCCTGGAGAAGCTTCCGGAAGAGGTCCGGAAGATGGTGAAGGCGAGGCTGGCCGAGGCCGCCGGCAAGGAAGGGAAGAAACCCGCCTCCAAATCGAAGCCGGCGTTCAAAGCGCCGCCTTCGGGGGAGGAGGGCATGTTGCAGGCGATCGCGTCGCGTGCGGCCGAACCGCAGCTCGCCTACGCCACCGATGAGGACACCACGATCTTTTCCCCCGATCCGCGGAACAACCGCTTCGACGCCTCCAGCGATCCGATCGACTGGGCGGAGGAGCGGATCGGCCTGATCGACCAGCGGCTCTCCAAGCTGCTCGACTGGGCGGTCAAGGACAAGGAAAGCTGGTACCACGCCCGTTCGGCGTTCGTGAGCCTCATCCTCGAAAAGGCGCGGGTGATCGACTATGTGGGGCGGTACATCGGCGGGCAGTACACCAGCCGCAGTCACCGCGGCGATCCGGACGCGCCGCCGCCGTTTACCCTCGTGGATGCCAAGACGCAGCGGCGGGCGCTGAAGTTCATCGCCGACCATCTCTACCGCGAGGATTTCTTCAAGGTCTCGCCGGAGGTGTTGAACCATCTGGCGGCGTCTCGCTGGTGGCATGAAGGAACGACGATCGACTTCGCGATGGATTTCCCCCTGCACGACTTCGCCGCCGCCCTCCAGGGGAGCGACCTGTTCGTTCGACTGTTTCCGAACACGCTCCGGCGGATCTATGATGCGGAGTTGCGGGCGTCGGGCGAGAACCGTTTCACGGTGGCTGAGTACCTCCAGGAGCTCCAGCGTTCCTGCTGGGGCGACGCGGTCGATGCGAGGCGGGCGTCGCGCGGCGACTGGGACGACGCCTCTCCCTTCGTCTCCAGTCTGCGACGATCCCTCCAGCGGGAATATCTCAACGTGGTGGAACCGCTCGTCCGCACCAAGCCGGGACTGGTGGTCACGCCGGACGTGCACGCCATGTTGACCTACAGCCTCGAATCGCTGAAGGAAGACATCGAGAAGACCCTGGGGACGGGCAAGCTCGATTTCGCCTCCCGGGCGCATCTCAGCGCCTGCAAGTCGCGGATCGAGCGGATGCTCGCCCCGCCGCTGAAGGAGTACGGAAGCTGACGAAAGGGTTGTCCGTCCGGCTTTCGGAATCACGGAGAATCGACCCCGCCCCCGCCTCGGCGCGGGAGGCGGGGTTGTTCTTTTGGGAACATCTCACCGGTCCGCCGCGCCGATAAGACAACGATGGCGGACCATCCCCTACCCCCGGTCTTCCGGTATCTGGTGGACGAGCCGAACCGGGCCGTCGACGAGACGCTGGTCGCTGCGCTGCCCAGGCTGGAACCGTTTCCGCAGGCGGTGGCCGTCGAGCTGCTCGTGCGGCGACGGGACGAGCGGGCACTTGCCGAGCTGGCGGGCAGATTCCCGCCGCCGGACGACGTGCTGCGGGCGCTGGTCGTCGCCCACGCCGGGCAGATGCGGGCGGGCATCCAGTCCGCCATTCGCAGCGGAAAGCGCGAGCACGTTCGAGGCGCGATCGAACTGATTGCCGAAGCCGATGAGGCCGCCTGCGCCGATCTGCTGGCCGAGGCACTGGGACACGACAGCGAGCAGGTTCGAGCGCGGGCGGGCGAGGTGCTTCACCGACTGGTGGAGAACGCCGTTCGCGTGACGTCATCCGACACGACCGGCGACGGGGCGAAGAAAGCGGAATCGGCGCGGCGGCGGACCCTTCTGACGGAGGCGGTCGCGCGGGCGGTTCGCCGCTGGGAAACGCACCGTCACCCGGCCGTCGCGGAGGCGGCCCTTCTGCTGGAAGACGAAGCGGAACCCTTCCTGCGGGCTAAACTGGAGGCGGGAGATTCGTCCCTCCTTGGGGCGATCGTGGAATCGATCGAGCGGCGGACGGACGGTCGCCTGGCGGGGTGGGTGTTCCGCGGGATGAGCATCGATACCCTTTCCCCGCGCGTCGAACGTCTGTTCCACCGCGTGCGCGAACCGGCGTTCCTGCAAGCGCTGGCGGATCAGGCGTGGCTGCTGGCCGACGAGCGCATCGCCCGCGCCTTTCGGCGGATCGCCCTCGATCGGTGGGCCCAGCGGTGGATCGGTCTGCTTCCCGAGCTTACCGATTCGCAGGCGGCCCGCGCGGTGCGGATGCTCTGCCTGGCTTCGGGGACGGCCGAGGAGCGGATGCAGCTTCTCCGTCCGTTGATCGAAACGCAACGGGCAAGCATCAGGCGGGCTGCCGTCTGGAACCTCGTGGAGGACGAGCGGGAACCGTCATCCGATCTGCTGCTTCTGGTCGCCATCCGACGGGGCGATCCGCTGGCGCGGGTGGCCGAACGCGAGCTTCGCCGCCGCGAACGCTCCTTGCGGGCGGCCTTAGGCGCGCGGGCGTCCGCGAGACGGGCGGACGATCCGGAGGCCTTGGCCGTCGAAGCCGCCTTGAACGCCTACTGGAGCGAGCCGCCGGGGAAGGGCGATTCCCTCGCAGATCGCCTGGCACGATGGGGACGAGACAAGGTGCAGGAGGTTCTGGAAATCCGCCTTCATGCGGACGAGCCGCTGGATCGTCTGCGGTCGCTGGTGCTCCTGCGGGAGCTGGGATGGGCGAAGGAGATGGAAACCGCCGTCTTCCGGTTGGCGTCCGATCCGAACGCCGTGGTGCGGGGTCTGGCCGTGGGAATGCTCGCCGCCATCCCCGGAGCGACGAGCGAGCGGTTGCTCAAGACGGCCGCCCGCGATCCGGACGCACGGACGCGGGCCAACGCCATCGAGGCCCTGGATCGGAAGGACGTCCCCGATCGGAAGGACGTCACCATGCCCGCCCTGGAAGGTTCACCGCCGAGGGTGCGGGCCAACGCCGTTCGATCGTTGTTGCGGATGGAAGTGGCGCAGGCGGGGCAGACGCTGCTGGCGATGTTGCAGGATCCGTCTCCCGCCCAGCGGCTCAGCGCCTTGTGGGTGGTGGAGCGGTTCTGCGGGCGGGCGCTGATGGAGCGGCTCCGGCGACTGGCCGAGCGGGATACGGACCCCCGCGTGCGCAGGCGGGCAACGCGGATTCTCGCCGCGGTGGCGGCCGGAACGTCCGCGCGGCCGGCTTCACCGGTCACTTAAACCGCGAACGCTGCTCGCTGAAAAAAGGAACCGTACGGGAAGGTTGTCGTGAACGTCGAGATTGTCGCCCAGTTGAGTGAGATTCAGCGTGCGGTGCGGGACTATTTCACGCGCGGCGGATCGGTGCTCAGCGCGCTGGCGGTGCTGCTCGTGATCGCGGGGGCGGTGGCGCTTGCCTATTACCTGACCGTTCGCCAGCAGCAGCCCGCGCAGGCGATGCACCGATCCGACCACGAGGTCCTGTTTCGAAAACTGATGATCCGCCTGGGATTGAATCTCTCCCAGCGCCGATTGCTTGCGAGAATCGAGCGCGATCTCGATCCGGCCTGTCCCTGTCTGATGTTTCTCAGCCCGTCCCTGTTCGACGAGTTCGTGGGGGACTGGAGCCGGCGGCAGGGCGCTTCCGGCGAGAAGGTTCCGGTGGCGGAGGAGCTTCGGCGAATCCGCCGCATTCTGTTTCCCCCCGTGGAAGCGTCGGACGGGATCGGGATGTCCGGCAGCGGCGAGCGTCCGGACGAATCGCGGTAATCGTTGCGGAGTGCTTCGGGAGCGTTTCGGATGGGCCATCCGCCAGACGATGGCAGGACCGTCCTCGGCTGGCCCATCCGTAAGGCTCGCCGCTTCCGATTCAGTTCTGAAGCTGAGAGAGCAGCCAGTCCGTGAAGCTGAGGTTATTGTTGCGGGCCTGGGCGTCCGCAAAAGCCTGAACGCCGGCTGCCAGCGCCTCGACGTCCGAGTTCGAACAACTGGACGAGAACAGGAACCCGCTGCTTCCCGCCAGCACCGCCAGAGGAACCAGTCGTTTCGACCATTTGTGAAGCTTCGATTTCATTTCCTCGTCTCTCCTTTCTCCGTAGAATGTCGTTCCGTCGCCTTGCGCCATCGCCGGGGCATGTTCCCCGGCGGTCCCACTGGTCCTGCGTGGGCGCCTGTGTTATCGGGCATACGAGGGCGGAACTTTATCGGGCCTGTGAAAAGAATTGCGGAATCGCCGTCGAGGCGGATGAAACCGCTCTGACGGGGTTGGAAACGGGGTTGGAG
>CAZNQN010000111.1:0-7364 GCA_964574925.1 uncultured Phycisphaeraceae bacterium
GACGGTAGCGAAGATCAGTCCGGAGGCGATGGCGATGCCCATCGGGATCAGGAAGCGGGCCTGGAAGGACTGTTCCAGCAGGAGCGGGGCGATGCCCAGCACGGTGGTGGCCGAGGTCAGCAGGATGGGTCGCAAACGCGACTTGCCGCCCTCGATGATCGATTCGATCACCGGATGCCCCTCCCGCACGCGGCGGTTGATGAACGTCACCAGCACCATCGAGTCGTTGACGACGATGCCCGTCAGCGCCACCGTGCCGATCATCGACAGGATGGTCAGCGGGTAGCCCATGGCCCAGTGCCCCACCACCACGCCGATCATGCCGAAGGGGATGACGGCCATGACGATGATCGGCTGGCTGTAATTCTTGAACAAAGCGGCCAGGATCACATAGATCAGCGCCAGGGCGATGAAGAAGCTGTGCCGCAGCGAACCGAACGCGCGCGCCGTCTCCAGTCGCTGTCCGCCGTATTCCAGCTCCACGCCGGGGTAGCGCCGCTGGATGTCGGGGAAGTGGGTGGCCAGTTCGTTCATGATCTGGGTGGCGTTGGTGACGTTCTGGTCGACGTCGGCGGTGACGGTGATGGTGCGTCGCTGGTTGACGCGGCGGATGGAGGAAAAGCCGGTTCCTTCCTTCAAACGGGCGACCTCGGTGAAGGGCACGAGTTTGCCGGCGGGCGTGGCAACGTACATGGATTCGATGTCGTAGATGTGGCGGCGGAATTCGGGCGGATAGCGGACCATCACGCGGATGTCCTCCTTGCCGCGCTGGATCTTCTGCGCCTCGAAGCCGTAAAAGGCCGAGCGGACCTGGGTGGCGAGCGACTCCGTGGTCAATCCCAGTGCACGGGCGGATTCGAGCAGCTCGATCTGCACCTCCGGCCGACCGGCGTCGAAATCGTCCACCACGTCGAAGACGCCGGTGAAGCCGCGCAGGCGGCTCTTGATCTCCTCCGAAACGGCGATCAGGTCGTCCAGATTCTCCCCGCGGATTTCGAGGTGGATGGCCGCCCCGCCGGGACCGCCGTCGAGTGCCCGGAAGGTGAGCTTCTCCACGCCCGGCAGGTCGGCGGTCGCCCGGCGAAGGGCCTGGACGATCTCATCGCTGGTGCGGTTCCGCGCGGTGCTTTCGACCAGTTCGATGAACCCCTGCCCCAGGTGGGACTGAATGGAGACGGACGTGCCGTCGTCGGAGAGCCGCAGCCCCGAAAGCGTATAGATGGACCGCAGTTCGGGGAGTTTCATGGCCGCGCCCTCGATCCCCTCGATCGCTTTCAGCGTGGCCGAGACCGGGGCGCCGATCTGCATCCGCACGCTGGCGAGGATCGTTTCCGAATCGATCTTCTGAAGGAAGACGAATGGCACGTGATTGCCGGCCACCAGTCCGCCGACGGCGAAGAGGACGCCCAGCAGGGCGGCCATGGTCACGTACCGGGAATGGACGCACAGCCGGAGCAACCATTCGTATCGCTGCCGCAGTCGGTCGATCATCGGTCGACCGCTCCGGCCGTGCCGCATCCAGCGGAACCACTGTCCCAGCGCCGGGCGGAGGTGCTCTCCCGGGCGGGCGGTCACGGCGCGCAGACTGTGTGCGAGGTGGCAGGGAAGGATCGTCAGCGCCTCGAACAGCGAAATGCTCAACGTGATGCACACGATCGCCGGCAACACGCCCATCCAGTCGCCGATCCGCCCCTTGATGAACATCAGCGGCACGAAGGCGACGATCGTGGTCAGGACGGCGCACACCACCGGCCAGGTCACCTCCTCGGTACCCTGGATCGCCGCGGTCTCGGCGTCTTTGCCTTGCTCGACCTTGCTGAAGACATGCTCGGCCACGATGATCGCATCATCGACCAGCATGCCCAGCACGATGATCAGTCCGAACATGGTGATGAGGTTGAGGGTCTGGCCGAACAGTTTCATGAATAACATGGAACCGAACACGGACAGCACCAGCCCCATCATCACCCAGAACGCCACCCGCCAGTGCAGGAACACCAGCAAAGAGAGGAACACGAGGATCGCGCCCCAGCGTCCGTTGCGGGTGAGCAGGTCGAGTCGCCCCTCGATGAAGCGGGACAGGTCGCTGTGCGTCTGGACGTGGATGCCCGGCGGATAGGGATTCTGCCGGGCCCGTTCGTAGACGTCCTCCACCTCGTCCCCGCCGCGCAGCCGTGCGAGCAGCCGGTCCCATCCGCTCCGCCGGAGGGGCTTGCCCATCTTCCCCGCCACCAGCGCCCGCACCAGCGTGGCCATCCTGATGGCGTCCTGCTCCGGCGTCTTGTAGACGGTCAGCGCCACCGACGGCGCCGCGTTGAACCGGCTCACCACGTCGGTGTCTTCGAAGCCGTCCACGATGCGAGCCACGTCACGAAGGTGGACGACCCGCCCGGAGGCGTCGGCCTTGACCACCAGGTCTTCCAGATCGACGGCGTGTTCCTTTTCCCCCAGGGTGCGGACGGCGATGTCGGCGCGGGCGGTCCGGATCCGTCCGCCGGGAAGATCCAGGTTGCTCGCCGCCACCACGCGGGCTACGTCCATGAAGGAAAGTCCGTACTGGACCAGCTTGTCCGGCGAGACCTCGATTCCCACTTCGTACTTGCGGGTCCCGCTGAGCACGACGTGGGTGATGTCGGGAAGCGCCAGCAGGTCGTCGCGGAGCCGCTCCCCGAGCACCTTCAGTTCCCGGTCGGAAGCGTCGCCGTAAAGCGACACCATGATGACGGGGAAACGCGGTTCGAACTTCGTCACCTGCGTTTCCAGAGCGTCTTCGGGGAAGTCTTCCGGCGGGATGGCGTCGATGGCGGCCTTGATGTCGTCCACCGCCTGCTCGATCTTGTGGAACCCGCTGCGAAGCTCCACCATGATCTCGCTTCGCCCCTCGGTGATGGTGGAGATGATCTTGTCCACCCCTTCCACGTCCTTGATGCGTTCCTCGATCTTGAGGGTAATGCCTTTTTCCACCTCGGCCGGGGTCGCCCCGGGATAGACGGTGGAGATGCGGATCTGGTCGGGGCGGGATTCGGGGAACATCTCCCGGATCAACGTCAGCCCGCAGTAGGCACCGCCGCCGAGGATGGTCACCATGAACAGGTTGACCAGCACGGGGTTGCGGACGCTGAAACGGGGGAGCGTCGTCATGGCGATCCCTCCGGCGTCGCTTCGCCGGTCGGCGGTTCCGTCGCCCGCGTCCAGGTTTCCTTCACGCGGACAGGGGAGCCTTCCGCCAGCCGGTCCAGATACGTGACGATGACCCGATCCCCCGGGCGAAGCTCGCCCGTCACCAGCGCCCGATCGCCGAGACGGCGGCGGATGGTCACGCCGCGGGCCTTCACCACGCCGTCCACCGCCACCAGGACGCGGCCGTTGCGGCAGGCGGATCGGGGGACCACCAGGCTCTGGGCGTAGACCTCCCCCCGCACGGAAGCTTTCACGAACATGCCGGGATGAAGCGGCGTCGCCTGCCTGGTGTTGTCCACGATCACGTAGACGGCGTAGGTGCGGGTTTCGGTATCCGCAGCCGGGGCGATCCGTTCCACCCGCCCGGTCCAGGTGAAATCGGCCGCGCTTTCACAGACGATGCGGCATTTGTTGCCTACGCGGACCCGCCCGAAGGTGGCCGTGGGAAGGTTGAGCGGGATTTCCACCCGCCGGGCGTCCACGACGGTCGCGACGACGGTTCCCGCCGCCACGTGGTCCCCGGTCTCGACGTTGACGGTTTCGAGGCGTCCGGCGAACGGAGCCCGGATCGTGCACCGTTCGACATTGAGCTTCGCAAGCTCGGCCTCCGCCTGCGATGCCCGGACCTGGGCAAGCAGACCCTCCCGCCGGTGCTGGAGCTGGACGTATTCCCGCTCATAGCTTTGCAGGGTCCGCAGGGCCTGGCGGTATGCCAGCCTGGCGAGGTCCAGTTCCCGCTTGGCGGCCATCTGCTGTTCGAACAGGCGGGTGACGCGGGTCTTTTCGTCCTCGGCCACCTTCAGTTCGTGCCGGGCGGTGGTGAGCAACTCCTGAAGTTTTTCCGTCTCGGCGTCGAGGGCGGCGACCGAGGCTTCCTGGGCCTCCGCGCGGGCCACCGCCCGTTCGTAGAGCCGGCGGTATTCGCGGTCGTCGAGCCGCAGGAGGATCTGCCCCTCGGTCACGTCGGCACCCGCGCGGATCGTTTCGGGACGCTCCACCACCGTCGCGGAGACCTCGGCGGCCACGTTCGTCCGCCGGATCGCCCGCACGCTTCCGTAGGCCGGGATCCATTCCTGCACGTCCTGCGGCGTGACGACCATCGTTTCCACCAGCGGCGGCAGGAACTCGATCTCCCGCCGCGGCGGCTCCTTGGCCAGGGCGATCAGGATGGACGCCGAGACGATCCCCATCCCCAGCAGGAGTACGGCCAGCACGAGGGAGACGATGATCCGTTTTGTTCGACCGGGCGTGTTTGACATTCGTCGCCGATAGACCCCGTCCGTCGTCGGGAGACGAGCGACTTTACCACAAGAAGGCGCGGTCGTCTGCGAGGGTGACAAGTCTGCAAGAGGGCGACCGCCCCTTGCGTCTGCTCGACCGGTCGTACAACGGTGTACCTCGGAATGGTGGCGGAACATGTTCCCGTCGGAGGCGTGTGGAGTCGTGCAGGGTCGCGCGGGCTGAAAGGCCGCGGCTCAGGATCCGGGAACGAGCAATGCCCGACGGACGACGAGCACCGGTACGCCCTCTTCGGGGGGAGCGGAGAGAGAGCGGACAGGGCAAAAAAAGCGGCCCGGCGGGGTGAACCGGGCCTTAGGGAACCGTCCAATGGGGGAATCGGACGGTGAGTGAACCGTTTTTGTCGCGGGCAGGATAAGGGCGTCTCCCCCCTTTCGCAAGGGAGGGTGCCCTCCTCCAAACGCCACCGGCGCATCATAGCATGAAGCGGGGAGCAAGGGAAGGGGGCGGTGTGTGTTTTTTTGCGGATCGTCTCGCGTCCGGTTACGGGGCAACGGATGTTACCGGACGCGAGACGATACCTCGCGGGCCGCTTCGGATAAACGGTTCGCTTCCTGAACGGTTTCCCCGGCGGGCACAGGGGCGGGGCTCAGGAGGGGTTTGACACGGTGCGGGGGCCCCCTATACTCCGCCGCGTGCAAGGTGCGGGGCGAACGGCGCGGCCGCTCCGGGCCTTAACCTGCGCGGCGGGTGGGAAATGCCCGCCGACTCGGCGCGGTCGGTTCGACCCCGTACGGCAAGGAGGGCGTGTCCCCGTTCGTCGATCCCGTGCGACCCGCAGCGGACAACTTCCGGCGTTTCGTCGTAGTGGCGGCGACTCTTGCCTTCGCGGTGCGGGCAGGCGGACAGCCCGTCCCGCTGGGGGACGTCGTCGAAAAGGCCCTTCTGCCCGGCGGGATCACTTCCCTGGACGTGAACCTCAACGCCACGCTCGCCTACCTGTTCCGGGACGAGGACGGCACGGACGTCGTCCATCTGATCGGGGATTTCCTGATGACGCTGGAGGAGGACGGTCCGGTCCTGCGGGCGCGGGAGGCGGTGGTGTGGATCCACAACCGGACGCTGGACGACCGGCCGTATCGCCATCTGGCCATCATGCTCTGGCGGGATGCCGAGATCATGGAACCGGCCGGCACCACCACCGCCGGTCCGGCCCTGTTCGTGACGCTCAACACCTTCGGCCGGGTGCGGACGGAAGCGGACGACGTGGCCTTCGAGCCGACCACCGAGACGCGCGTCTATCAGGAGGGCAACACGATCCGCAAGACGGTGGAGACGATAGTCTCGCCGAAAGAGGACGCTCGCGTCTTCCAGCGGCTGGTGGATCTGTCGTCGGTGTCGGCTCCGGGGCGACGACTCACACCGCCGCCGCTTCTCCACCTTCGCGCGGGGGGCGAGCTGGTCCTGGCGCCGCTTCCCGACGGGCGTGAGGCGATGACCGCCACCGGCGGGGTCTTCCTCGGGCGGGGGTCGGCGGATTCGGATCGATTCCTTCAGATCACGGCCGACTCCGTCGTCGTCTTCTTCCCTCCCGCCTCCGAGAAGCCGGGCGGTCAAGAAAAGCCCGAACCGGCCGGCATGGGAAAACCGGAGCGGTCGAAGCGAGACGATTCCCGCCGATCGTCGGGCGCGCAGACCCTCAAGCCGCCGCAGCAGCGGATGACGACCGGCATGGGCGAATACACGGTCGAGGCCGCCTATCTGGAGGGCGACGTGGTGATGCGGCAGGGCCCGCACGAGGTCCGCGCGTCGCGGCTCTACTATGATTTCAACGCGGAACGGGCACTGATACTCGACGCGGTCTTTCACACACCGATCCCTTCGCGCAACGTGCCGCTCTACGTGCGGGCGGAGGAGATCCGTCAGCTTTCCGCACGGCATTTCGTGGCCGAGGACGCCCGCATCACCACGGACGAGTTCCACACGCCGCACTACCATCTCGGCGTGGGGCGGGTGGAACTGATGACGCGAACGGCCCGCACGCCGGCGGGGGACATCATCGGGCTTCGCTCCGGAACGCTGAGCCTGCGGAACGTGACCCTCAACGTGGGGGGGCGACCGATTCTCTACTGGCCGGTGCTCAAGGGAAGCCTCGATACCAGCGAGACGGCACTGCTCTCTTTTCGGACGGGGTTCAGCGACGACTTCGGCGCCGAGTTCGAGACGCGCTGGAAGCTGTTCAACCTGCTCGGCTACGTCGAGCCGGAAGGATTCGACAGCGATCTGCGGCTGGAATACTTCTCGAAAAGGGGTCCCGCTGCGGGCGTCAACGTCACCTATGAACAGGCACGGTATTTCGGCCTGTTGCGGGGCTATCTGTTGCGGGACCGCGGGCGGGACAATCTGGGACGGGATCGCGTCGCCGAGTCGAAGCACGACATCCGGGGGCGGATCCTGTTGCGACACCGGCAGTATCTCGAAGACGACTGGGAGGTGACGCTGGAGCTTTCCTACATCTCCGACCGCAACTTCCTGGAAGAGTTCTTCGAATCGGAGTTCGACAACGACAAGGAGCAGGAGACGCTTCTGTACCTCAAACGCCGCCGGGACGACCGGACGCTCACCCTCCTGTGGCAGACGCGCCTGCTCGATTTCACCACGCAGACGGAACGGTTCCCCGACATCGCCTACCGGGTGATCGGGGAGGCGCTGCCCGGCGGTTCGACGTGGTTCAGCGAGAACCGGTTGGGCTTCGTGCGCTTCCGCCCGGCCGATCCGACCTTCGATACGATTCTCCTGGGGCAACGGAGCCGGTCCTCGGGCATGACGGCACGGGTGGATACGCGGCAGGAAGTCACCCATCCGCTGGATCTGGGGCCGGTGCGGGTGGTCACGTTTGCCGCCGGTCGGCTGACCGCCTGGGACGATTCGCCTCGACGGGGCGG
>CAZNQN010000112.1:0-7351 GCA_964574925.1 uncultured Phycisphaeraceae bacterium
ATGGTCCGCCGGATGCTCCGCCGAAACGGCATCGACCTGCCCACGATCCTGTTCGACTGGCAGTTCGGGCTTGTGGGGGAAATCTGGACGGACCTGATGTGGCTGTCGCGCAACCGGCGGATGGGGCGGAAACTCGCCCGCCGGTTGATCGCGCTGCGGCGGGCGCACCCCCGGACGCGGATCCATCTGCTGGCCTATTCAGGTGGGGCGGGGATCGCGGTGTTCGCGTGCGAGGCGTTGCGGGGTCTGCGTCTGATCGACACGATGGTGCTGGTGTGTCCGGCCCTTTCCCCCCGCTACGACCTGAGCCGGGCGCTGCGGGCGGTGAACCGTTGCTACGCGCTGATTTCGGGGGCGGATCGCATGATCCTGGGGCTGGGCACGACACTGTTCGGGACGGTGGACCGCCGACACGAGGCGGCGGGCGGATGCGTGGGGTTTCTGCCGCCGGAGGGCGCGAACGGCCTCTGGCCGGCGGAGTACGACCGTTTCGCCCAGATCCGCTGGACGCCGAAGCGCGCGGATTTATTCGGACACGGCGGCGGGCATGTGAGCTGGGCGCGGGAACGGTTCCTCCGCCGTCACCTGCTTCCGCTTCTGCGGGGCGAGCCGGCACTGCCCGTGGATCCTGTTGCGCCGCTGAAAAGCGCGGAGCCGGGCGCGGCGGGCGAGGCACTGGAAAGAAACGCTTCTTGATCCTACGATCCAGGGAGGCACGGTCGTCCGGGCGCGGAGGACGACGGGCCGGATCGAACACGCGGGGAACGCTCGTAGCGAGGATGATGCGAATGCGAACGATGAAGGTGTCGGCACGAACGGCGTGGTACCTGGCGCTGGGAGGGCTGCTGGTCTTTTTCGCCGGGATGGCACCGCCCGAAGCGGGGAAGTCGTCCTCCCCCTCCACGGAGAAGACGGAAAAGGCGAAACAAGAAAAGACGAAGACCGCTCCGCAGTCTGCGGCGAAGACGAATCCCACCGTTCGACCGGCTGACGTCCGGACGAAGAAAGGTACGCTCGAAACGCATCCGGTCATCGAGCCGGCGCTGTGGGGTTACTGTCCGGTCTCCTATTTCACCCGCGGGTTCCCCGTTCGCGGGGACAAGAAGTACGCGGTGATGTACCACGACAAGCTGTACTACCTTTGCAGCGAGGAGGCCAAGGAACGTTTCGAGGCCGACCCAAAGAAATACCTCCCCCAGTTCGGCGGCTATTGCACGACGGCCCTGGGCGGCATGTACAACAACTGGATTCCCGGCGATCCGCTGGTCTTCGACATCCGGGACGGCAAGCTCTACCTGTTCTCTTCCGAGCGGGCCAAGCGGGCGTTCGAACAGCGCCCCGAATGGTACATCGGGCGGGCGCGGGTGGCCTATGCCGAACCCGCCCTGCAAGGCTATTGCCCCGTCTCCTATCAACAGCGCGTCAAGGCCATGCCGGGACGCGAGGATATCAGCTACACCTACAAGGACCGCCTGTATTATTTCGCCAACAAGGTTTCACGCGCGGAGTTCATCCGCGATCCGGATCGTTACGTCCCGCAGTATGACGGGTACTGCGCCGCCGCCATGATGGACGGACGCCGCGTGCCCAGCGATCCGAGATATTTCTTCGTCTCCAACCAAAAGACTTACCTTTTCCACGACGAACCCTCGATGGTTCGATTCACCATGCACGCCACGGAAAACATCCGTAAGGCCGACGCCCAGTGGAAAAAACTCAACGCCCCGAAACGAAAATCCAAAACGCCGAAACCGTAACCGGAGCCTTCCGTCCGTCGTCTGCAGGGGACGCGGAGAGGCGCGGCGGCACGCGTTCCCCCCGCTATACGGTTCGCACGCGGAAGGGGGACGGTCACGGCTGTTTCGGTTCTCCTCCGTCGCGAAGCAGTACGGATGTCACGCGACGCCGGCGAAGGGATAGATGTGCTGGGTGAGGCGCTCCAGGGTGACCGGCTTGCTCAGGTCGAGCGTCAAAAAGACGCCGTGATTATGGTCGCTGGCGAGAATGATCATGCAGTCGTGGAGCACGTCGTAGCCGGTCTCCTGCGGCTGGTGTCCGCAGAGAAAGAAGTCCACGTCCAGCATTTCGCGGAGCTGGGCGAGCGTTTCCTCCGTGTGATACCGCCCCCAGATGAGCATGTGGGCTGAGCCTTCGTCAGCCAGGTCCTGCTCCGTCGGGCGGCGGGAAAAGACCGTGGGGTCGAACTTGGGCAGGTCGCGCGGGCCGGGCAGGGAATGCGACAGGAAGACGCGGTTCGGCGTCCGACCGGCCAGCGGCATGGAGGCGATGAAAGCGTACATGGCCTCCAGCACCGCGTCCGCCTCGCCGCCGTATCGTGCGCGGACGGCGCGTTCGAAATCGGCCGTCACCACCCGCCCGTTCTTGGTGATCTCGTGCTGCTTGATCTGGGCGAGCTCATGATTGCCGAGCAGGAAATGGACCTGCTCGGGATGATCGCACTTCCAGCGGGCCGTCTCCAGCAGCACCTCATGGGAGCGGTCGGCGCCGTCGAGGGTGGCCACCTCTTCGTGGACGATTTCGTGGACGATCACGTGGCGGGGCAGGAACCGTTCCAAGTCGCAGAACTTCTTGAGCTTCTCGAAGTTGCGGCGGTGTCCGTGCAGATCGCCGGTCATCACCAGTTGCCCGTAGTCGGGAAACTGAAGGAGGGAGCCGCCGTCGAGGAGAAGGGGGTCGTCCAGGTTGAGACGGGCGGCGGTGCGGTAGATCTCCGCGTCGCGGGCGGCGTCGGTCATGCGGTCTCCCCGGAAGCGGGCGGCGGGGCGGGAGGCGACGCGGATTCCGTGGCCGACTCCTTCCGCTGTGCGCGCAGGTTCTCCCGGTATTTGTTCCAGATCTGGCGGACCACGTTCAAACGTTCGATCACCTGCATCATGTCGGCCGGACGCGCGTCGGGGTTCTCCTGGCAACACTCCATCACCAGGTTGGAGAGCGAGACGGGAATCTTATCATTCAGCTCGACGGGGGCAATGGGCTTATCGACCTCGAGGGTGTTGGGCCCGCCCCGCTTTCCGTTGCCGCGGATCGCCGTCGGATAGGTCTCCTGCGTGAGCACCCAGTACATCGTGGCGCCGAGATTGAAGACGTCCGTCCGCCGGTCCAGCGGGAGCCGCCGCACCTGTTCGGGAGCGATGTAGTCGGGCGTCCCCTGGATGCGGTCCTTGCGGTGTCCCATCGGACACGCCTGCCCGAAGTCGATGATCTTCACCACCCCGCCTCGGGCAAGCATGATGTTGCGCGGCTTGATGTCGGTGTGTACGTACCCGGCCTCATGCATGGCGTGCAGTCCCTGGGCCACGCGTTCGAACAGCGTCAGGAAGGTATTGAGCCGATTGGGCAGGGCGTCTTCGAGGATCAGTCCGTCGACGTATTCCATCACCAGCGCCAGCTCCCGCGTCTGCAACCGCCGTCTCGCCCGGAAGATGGCGTAGGACTTTCGCAGGTAGGGATGGTCGAGCCGGCTGGCGACGGTGTGTTCGTTCTCTGCCTGGGCGAGGAACCGTTCGTCGTCCGGCGTTTCGCGCACGACGTGCTTGATGGCCACGGTCCGCCCCGTGCCCAGTTCGGTGGCTTCGTAGATCTTCGATCCGGCACCGGTGCCGATGGGCCGGCCGATGCGGTATCGGTCCAGTTGACTGATCAGGGATTCGATGACCTCATCCCTCCGGAACGAAAGGGTGTGTTCGTCTCTCCACGTTTTCCCTCATATCGGGTTTCAGGGTAGCAGGGTTTGTCGCCCGAACCAAGACCCGCCGATGGACTCCTCTTACGGAAGTCACAGGCGATCCGTTCCGATAAAGCCGGAGCGGATTCCCGGGCTTTTACCGCGCCGTTACGCTACGGGAGCAGGGCGCGGGCGGGGGAGTCGGGATCGAGGCGGACGGCCTCTTGTGCCAGCGTTTTCGCTTCCTCCTCCCGGCCCAGTTTGTGCGCCGCCCACGCCGCCCGTTCGTAGTGACGCGCCCGTTGCGGCTCCAATTGGACCAGCCTCCGATACGCCCGCAGGGCCGCCTCCTGATCGTCCAGCATCAGGCTCACCTCGCCCAGCATGTCGTAGCCGTCTGTGCCGTAGGCATCCGCCTCGATGGAGCGGCGGCACCAGTATTGCGCCTCCTCGAGCCGACCCTTGTGCCGGAGGATCCGCGCGATCTGAAGCGGCACCTCCGCGTCGTTCTCCTCCATGCGGGCCAGTTCGATCAGCTGCGGCAGGGCCTTGTCTTCCTCGCCCCGTTCGAGGTAGAGACCCGCCAGTCCCCGCCAGCTCGCCGGATCCATCGGGCAGAGTTGCTGGAGCTTCTCGAAATGCCGCTGCGCCCGGTCCGGCTCTTCCCGGCGGAGCGCGATCTGGGCGGCGTATCGGTGTCCGATCCAACTGTCCGGGCGGACGGTGAGCAACGTTTCCAGAAGCGGGGCTGCTTCATCGTCCATGAGGCGGCGGGCGTCGGGGTCGGATTCCGCTTCGGCCCGCTCGTGCAGCACGGTGACCGCCACCGTCAGCGCCGTCGGCTCGCGGGGATCCTTCTCCAGCGCACGCCGGGCGAGCTTGACGGCGCGGTCCTTGTCCCCTCTGTCGTAGACCGCCCGCGCCAGTCGAGCGAACAACGCAGCGTTTTCCGGATCGGCGTGGACGGCCTCAATCAGCGTCTCCACGTCTTCCACCGGCGTGAGGTCGAAACCGTTCTCCCGCAGTTGCGACTTCGCCCACGATGCGAACGCCTCGTCGAAAGCCGGCGGCGTAAGTCCCAGTCGTTGCTCGAACACCTCTTCCTGCGTTCGACCCTGCCGGTAATCGGCGAGCATGGTGCCGAGGATGTCATACCCGAATCGGGAGATGAGATACTCGCACATCCATTCGCTTTGCGCGTAGGCCATCTGCCGGTCGCCCGGTTGTTGCGGGCGGATGAAACCCCAGTCGATCGATTCGAGGGTAAAGAGCCGGTTGCGGCGGGCGGCTTCGGCCAGCAGACGCCACCAGAGCATCGGACGCGGGGCGTCCTCCTGCAAAACCGCCAGCCCTTCCGTGAACCAGTGGGGGATGCGGTTGTTCGTCGCCGCCAGCGTCACCGTGTGCGTGAATTCGTGCAGCAGCACCCGCGCCATGTTGTATCGCCCGTACTGGTTCGTTTCCCGCGGCGAGGCGAGCGCGATCACCCGGCCCGTGGACGCTCCCACCGTGTGGATCCACGGTTTGCCCGTGATGCGCACTCCGAACGCCCGGTGCGTCGGAAACAGCTCGATGATCGTCTTCTCGCGTAGCGGCGTCTCGTAGTCTTCGGTGACCCGTTCGTAAATATCTTCGAGATAAGCGGCCGCATACTCTCCCAGTCCCGGATCGGCCTGCGCATCGTACTTGACGATGAAATGCGGCGTCTCCACGCGGGCGAAATGCGCGATCTGGTCCAGCAATTCCAGCGTGAAATGGGTCCGTTCATTGAAAGGGTCCAGATCCCAGGCGGCCTCCAGCGCCACCCGCGCCTTCTCCTCGTCGCCCCACTGCATGTACATCATGCCCAGCTCCGCCCGCGCGTTGGCGTCCGTGGGGTCGAATTCGATGGCCTTTTGATAGGCTTTTTCCGAGGCCGCATACTGCCGGATTCCTCCCAGGGCATCGCCCAGCGTGCGGTACAGCAGCGCGCAGCGCGGATTGATCGCCCGCACGCGGTCCTCCAGCGCCGCGACGCCCTCGCGGTCGTAGCGGCAGGCGAGCGCAGCCGCCCGGATCGACAGCGCCGCCAGGTCGTGGCGGTTGATCGCCAGCGCCCGGTCGGCGGTTTCGACGGCCTTTTCGTAGCGCCGCTCGACGATCAGCTTCTTGCCCAGCAGGTGCAGCGCCTCGGCATAGCGGGGATTGATCGCCAGTGCCTTCTCCGCATAGCGCTCCACGCTTTCGAAATCCCACTTGGTCAGCGCCGCCTCGCCCAGCCCGGTATACGACTGCGGCAGATTGGGATTCAGACGCAGCGCAGCCTGATAGTCGGAGACGCTCCCGTCTTCCTTGCTGTTGTTGTATTTTTCCCGCAGCAGGTCGGCGGTGGCGATGCGTGCCGGCCAGTAGCTTCGATCCACCTGCGTGTAGGCGACCTGCAACATGCGGTTCAAGGCGTGCTTCGTCCTTGAAGCGATGTTCGTCCGCGTCAGCACGCTGTAGCGCAGAAAGCCGCGGGCCGTGTCGGTGATCCAGACCGCGTCCTCCGGCAGCGCGTCGCGTTCCGTGACCTGCCGGTCGAACCAGCGATACGCCTCGATCGCCTCCTGCCGGCGCCCGAGGTATTCCAGCGTGCTGCCCAGCAGCCAGCGCGCCGAGGCGTTGTCGCCGTCGAGCCGGACGGCTCGCCGCGCATGTGCGAGGGCGTCCTCGTATCGCCCCACCCGGCGGTAGAGGCGTCCGAGCAGAACGTGCCAATTGACGGAGTCGCCGGCCTTGAGTGCCTCCAGGCGGGCGATACCGTCCTCGTAGTCGCCCGTCTGCATATCGCAACGGGCCAGCAGGATCGTGGCGGGAACCTTCAACGCCGGCGTGGACGCCAGGGCGGACAGCGCCTCGCGGGCTTCGTCATAGCGGCCGGAAAGGTACGCCTCCTCCGCATCGCTCAGCGTGGGCGCCTGCTCCGGGGCAGCCGGATCCTGGCCGCGGCTGAGCGGTCCTCCGAAGAGGGCGGATGCGAGGAACGTAAGCAGCGCGAATCCCGCGGTCGGTCGGGCCGGGGCTTGGCGGAGTCCCCTCGGTTGGGCCATCCGGTTGTTCATGCCGCTTGGTTGCATCGGTCGAATGCGTTCCGTCCGTCGGCAGGCAGAGACACGGGTCCGCGAGGACGGATTCCCCCCGTTCTTATAAAGGAAACCTGGTCCGGGCTCGTCCGCCGGAAGCCCCGGACACGGTTCCCGCGCTCTCCAGCCTTCCTTGGGATTCTATCGGGTGATTTCCGCGGATTTCCGGTTTTTTTACACGGCTTTTGCGTCTCTTCAGAGCGGCCGAGAGGGGATCGGGAACGTAGGGGTTCGAGTCTCGTTCGTTATGCGGTGGGCGAAGCCCCATCCGGTCGGGACGGTGCCGAAGGCGGTTGGCGGAGAAGACGCGCGGACGCAGCCCTGCGCAAATGAGGAGAAGCGTTTCCGTAGCGCAGACAACACAACAGGACGGTACAAGGGGTGGAAAGAAAAAAGCAAACGGGGTGTCGTCGCTCGGCGGGTCGCCCCGGCCGAAGACCCGGGGCGAACCCCGGATCGAGAATGCGCTGACATCGTCATGGAGCGGTTGGGCTCCATGTCTAGGTCATCCCCTAGAAAGGAGGTGATCCAGCCGCAGGTTCCCCTACGGCTACCTTGTTAC
>CAZNQN010000113.1:0-7349 GCA_964574925.1 uncultured Phycisphaeraceae bacterium
GTTTTTTTTGATGATGATTTCTGGGTCATCGAGGCCAGGGATGGCCCCGACGCGACGGATGGCATAGCGAACCCGGGTCATGATGCTCTCTCCAAGGTCAACCATGCCCTGAGGTCCCATCAGCGCCAGGTAGACCCCGGCCGTGATCCCCCATAGGGCGGATGCAGTGCCTACCCATTCCTTGCCCTGCTCCCGGATGCGGTCCCCGGTGACGTCGCGCAGCTCGCTGACGAACGGGCCGGAGCCCACGCGCGTCGCATACGCCTTGCACGTGCCGATCCGCGTGGTGATCCGTTCGGCGGGTACGCCCGCTCCTGCGCCGATCCCGTGCGGGCCCGTGCTGCTGGAGGTCACGAAGGGGTATGTGCCGTGATCCACGTCCAGCAGTAAGCCGTTGGCCCCCTCGAACAGGATGGACCGTCCTTCGTCCATGGCGTCGTGCAGCAGAACGGTCGTGTCGCAGATCATAGGGCGAAGTCGGTCGGCGGCGGTGCGAAGCTCGGAGACCACCGCGTCTGGGTCGAGACCGCCGTCCTGCCCGAAGCGCACGGTGAACCATTGCTTGCGTTCCACGGCGACGGCCCGAACGCGCTCGAAACACGCCTCTCCGGAAAGCAGGTCCACCATCCGCACCGCGCTGTGGCGGCGGGCCTTGTCGGCGTAGCAGGGACCGATCCCCCGCACCGTGGTGCCCAGGCGCTGTTCCCTGCCGGCCGCCTCCTCGGTGAGCCGGTCTTCCAGTTTGTGATAGGGCAGCACGAGATGGGCACGTTCGCTGATCCGGAGTCGGTCGGTGACGTCGATCCCCCGCTTGCGCAGTCCGTCGATCTCCTCCAGAAGCGTGACGGGATCGACGACGACCCCCGGACCGATCACGCCGAGGGCCTCATGCAGCACTCCCGAGGGCAGCAGGTGAAGGGCGAACGTCTCCCCGCCCACGCAGACGGTGTGCCCGGCGTTGGCGCCGCCGTTGTATCGGACCACCAGGTCGAAGCGGGGGCAGATCAGATCGACGATCTTCCCTTTCCCCTCGTCTCCCCAGCCCAGTCCGAACACGCAGGCGTGGTGGGGCTTGCTCATGGTCACCTTCCAATTCGTCTTGCAAAACGGGCAGGCGGCAAGGGTCGTGCCGGGTGCCGGCGGGGACGTTCAGGCCGGGCTCCTTCCGGTCGCCCCCCTGCGGAGGGCGTCCCGGCGGGGCACGCTACCCGACCCGCCCTTCCCTGTCAACATCGGCCCGGAACTGTTAAAATATAGAGTATTTGATGTTTCCATCTTAAAAATTACGATAAAATACGAGAAAATTACTTGATTTGTCTTCGGATTTAGCATATATGTCTCATCGGTTGGCTCCCGCACGATGCCGGGGCGGCGTCATGGAGTATGGCAGGAGGACGGTCATGGTCGAGAACAGCCCGTTGCGGAAATTCCTGGAGATCCCTTACGACGAACTGGAGGAGATGAACCTCGCAGCCAAGCGGCAGCGGCTCGAACGCGTCGATCCGGAGGAGATCGCCGAATCGCGCCGCAAGTATCTTCGCGACGAGCGCCGCATCAAGGCGGTGACGGTCTGTTTCTCGGACCTCGAAGGCCGCTTCCACATGCTCGATTACGACAAGAAGTTCCTGCTGCGATCGGAGGACAACCTGACCTTCGACGGCTCGTCCATCCGCGGGTTTTCCGAGATCAGCGAGTCCGACCTCAAGCTGCGCGTCGACTGGCCGGCGTTCTACTGGCTCCCCGCTGATGTGTTCGGACCGGGCAAGGTGATCGTCTTCGGCGAAGTCTATGCGCAGGACGGGTCTCCGTACCCGGCCGACTTCCGTTCGCGGCTCCGTCGGCACACCGAGGAGATGTACCGCAAGGACAAGACGGTGATGCACGTCGCGCCGGAGATCGAGGGGTTCGTGTTCCAGGGGATCGACGCGGAGCGGCGCTACTATGAGACGGGACGGTTCGAGTTCATCTCGACCGGCGGGTACTTCCATTCCCTGCCGCAGGCGCCGCTGCGGAACTTCATCGACCATGCGGCCGAGGCGCAGCGGGCGCTGGGATTCGCCAACGAAAAGGACCATCCGGAGGTCGCGCCCTCGCAGTTCGAGCTGAACTTCGGGTTTTCGGAGGCGATCATCACCGCGGATCAGATCCAGCTCTACAAGCTGACCTGCCGGCAGATCGCGCGGAACCTGGGCTTTTCCGCTTCGTTCCTGCCCAAACCGATGGCAGGTATCAACGGCAACGGCATGCACTGCAACATCTCGCTCGCCCGCAACGGGAAGAACCTCTTCTACGACGCGGAAGGGGAGCACCGGCTGTCCAAGCTGGCATGGGACTTCGTGGACCGCGTGCTCAACAACGCGGTGGACATCTGCCTGGTGCTCAATTCGAGCGTCAACGCCTACCGCCGTCTGGATCCGAACTTCGAGGCGCCCAACCAGATCAAGGCGTCGGCCACCAACCGGGCGGCCATGATCCGCATCCCGCTGGGCAACGAACGCACCGCGCGGATCGAGTTCCGTTCCGCCTCGCCGGACGCCAACCCGTACCTTCTGTTCTACGTCCTGCTGCGCACCGGACTGGAAGGACCGGCGCCGGATCCGGCCGATTCGGAAAAACGATCCCGCACCCGGTTCCTGCCCGGCAACATCTACGACGCTATCCGCCAATTCAAAAGCAGCAAGTTCGTCGTGGACATCCTGGGCGAGGAGACGCACGGCAAATACGTGGAGCTGAAACAGGCAGCGGCCGACCGGTGTCCCAAGGAACTCGGCACGCAGGTCAAACCCGGCGAAGTCATGTTCCATCACGAGGTCACGAACCAGTTCCTCTGGAACCAGTTCTGACCGGCGGGTCGCGCTTCAGTCAGGCTCGTAGATATACACGCGGCGAAGGGCGTTCGGATCGACCGGGCTCCGCACGGTCAGGATCGACAGCAGCGGGTGTTTCGGATCGGTTTCGATGGCGGCCACGGTCCCGACGGTCATCGAGGCCGGGAGCACATCGCCGGAAGGATCGGTCAGGACGACATCGCCGACGGCGATCCGCCCCGCCTCCACGTCGCGGCGCTCGGCATCAAGGATCTGCATCACGCCGTGACCGCGCCCGACGAGCCAGAACCCGCGTTCGAGCAGGGCGAAACCGTTTTCCGTGAACCGTCCCAGCCGCACCTTCATCTGGACGTCCACGTCGCTGAGGAGTTTCATCCGGGCGGTGTGTGTGCCGACCTGTTCCACCCAACCGACCAGCACCTCGCCGAGGAGGACGGCCATGCCGTCCCGCACACCCCGTTCACTTCCCTGATCAAGCGTGAAATAGCGCGAGGCCACCGGCGCGCCGCGTCGGACGCCCTGCAGGGAACCGGCGTCGAGCAGGCGGGAGGATCGCCAGGGAAGCAGATCCTCCGCCACCACGCGGGCGGGAATCAGTTTTCCCCGTGAGCCGAGTCGCTTGCCCCCGATGTCGCGGAGGCGGGTGGCGGTGAGGATTTCCACCTCGCGTTCCAGCTCCGCGACCCGCGCGGCGAGGGCGGCCGCCTGATGCCGAAGGGCTTCCGTCCGTCGGTCGCTGCCCGATGACGCCGCCGCGGCGGGTTCCTTCCGCCACACCGCGCCGGCTGCATCCTGAAGCGGCACGGTCACCTGGACGGCGCTGATGAGCGGACCCGTCCAGCGGTCGGGAAGCAGCAACGCCAGGATCGTGATGGCGGTCAGAACCGGCAGGTACCAGTTCCGACGGCGCTCGGTCGGTGATCGGTAGCGCTTCACGTCCTCAGATTAGACGGACGGGAGAGAAACGTCGAGGAGGGGGAAGCGGCTGAAAAAAAAGAAGCCCCGCGCAAGGGTCCCCCCATTCCCTGCGCGGAGCCGTCCGGTGTGACGCACCCGCCTTCATCCTCCCCGCCTCGCACCCCCCACAGCCGGTCTTCCCCAAGACCTTCGTTTCGAAAGAGCGTCCCGATGGAGAGGAGTGGGCCGGGCGGTGCGGCCTCCGCCCGGCCCCGGCGGGATTCGGGAACGCTCTCGGAGGAGGTTCTCATTCCCTAGAAGAAGGACAGTCCGATCCACATCGCCACTTGGCTGATGAAATCCACGATCAACACGTTTCACCTCCTGCCGTATATGGTAAGGCCGGCGACACCCGCGATGAGCAACGCACCAGCCGACGGGCGTCCGACCCGGCCTTGCATGCCTGTTTCCCTGCCGGGTTCACCCATGGGATGCGACAACGGCAGACGGGTTCCATCACCGAATCTTCGTTTTTTTTCGTTTGTTTTGCGTCGCCGTTTCCGAGAAGCCGGACACGCACGATCCGCCCCACAGGGAGCCGACGCGACACGGATCGGCTTGTCGAAGAGCCGTATCGAGGCCAGAATGAGCCTCTGCGGGAGCGGCCAGAGGGAAAAAGAAAACCATGAGCCACGAACCTCCGGCGGGGGAGGATTCGTCGTCGGATTCACACCCGATCGATCTGACGGCGCTTGCCCCGAAAATCTACAAGCGACTCAAACGCATCGCCGAGCACTACATGCGCCACGAACGGCGGGACCACACGCTGGATCCCAGCGCGCTGGTGCATGAGGCCTACCTGCGCCTGGCGGGCCAGAAGGAAAAGAAGTGGGAGAATCAGGCGCATTTCTTCGCCGCCGCCGCCCAGGCCATGCGCTTCATCCTCGTCGATTACGCCAAGACGCGCATGCGGAAAAAACGCCGCGGACAACGCAGCCGCGTCCCCCTCAGCGAGACGCTCGTCTCCGAAGAGGCCCAATCGCTCGACCCGATCGCCCTGGACGACGCGCTGACCGAGCTGGCCTCGCAGCGACCGGAACAGGCGCGGGTGATCGAGCTGCGTTACTTCGTGGGGCTGACCATCGCGGAGACGGCGTCCGTGATGGGCATTTCCACCGCCACCGTGGAACGGGAATGGCGCCGGGCCCGCGAGTGGCTCTGGGAACGGCTCACCGGCGAACCCCCGCCGGGAGCGCCCTGACGTACACATCTCGCGGAAGACGCGGAAGAGGAGATCCATCCGGGCAAGGGAACCAGGCGTCCCCCGATTGCGCCCCCGGCCTTGCAGCCATCCGCTCGATTCAGAACGAAACCGACAGGCTGACGTTCAGGCTTCGCCCCGGCTCGTTCACGCCCGAGCCGTGGATGCGGTAATCCTCGTCGGTGAGGTTCTCCAGGGCGACCGTCAGGTAGACGTTTTCGCGGATCTGCCATCCGCTGCGGAGGGAGAAGACGGTGTAGCTGGGCGTTCCGCCGGGCGGGATCCGGCTGGTGTCCGCCCGGTCCCGCGGAGAGAGGTTGTCCTGCTTGTCGGCGATGATGGCGATCCCCTCGATCCAGAACTTGCCGGAGGGGTGGTCCCAGCGCAGCCCCACCTCGCCGGTGATCGGCATCAGGCGGGAAGCCGGCTCGCGGACGCTGCGCGGGAAGGAGGTGGGGAAGGTGTCGATCTCGCCGCGCATCCAGGTGAAGTGGCCGAACAGCGTCCATTGCGGATGGAAGCGAAGACTCGTGCTCAGCTCCACGCCCTTGATGTACCCGTCGCCGCCGTTGACCTTCGTCACTTCGAACTCGCCGGCGATGATCCGCCCCGTCGGCACGCGGATGATCATGTCGTCGATCAGGGTATGGAAATAGGCGACCTCGAAGTGCCAGTTCTCGTATTCCCCTTTAAGTCCCATTTCCAGCGAGATGAAGTTCTCCGGATCGAGACCCGGCGCCGGCGTTTCGATCTCGTTGGTGCGGGCGGAATCGAAGCGCGTCAAATCGGACAGGTTGGGCGCCCGGAACCCCTGAGACACGCCGCCGAAAAGGTTCAGATGTTCGGGCACCAGGTGATAGACGAAGCGGGCGCTGCCGACGACCGACCACCATTCGTCCGCCAGCGACGTCCGCAACCCCAGGCGGGGATCGCGGACCCGATCGGCGTCCACCCGCGCGTACGTAACCCGCCCGCCGAGCGTCAGGTCCAGCCGTTCGTGGACCGCGATCTCGTCCTGGACGTACAGCCCGAGCAGGTCGTAGCTGGCGTTGTCGGCGACCGGACCCTGGATGCGGTTGCGCGTCGAGAACGAATTGACGTGGTCGTGATAGTACTCGGCGCCGTAGGTGAAGTATCCGGCGGAGGTGGGGCTTTCGAACTGGGCCGTCGCCCCGAAGGTGCCCACGTCGAAGCCCTGGAGATCGCGCCGCCCGTTGCCGCGGATGCGGTCGCGCGTCTCATGCTGTTCCTGCCAGGAGATCGTCAACCGCATGGTTCGGATGAACGAGTCCATGTTCTCCGCGTGGAGCTGGACATAGGTCAGCTCGCGCTCCTGATCGAGGTCGCGGCGGCGGTCCCGTCCGCGGGTGGTGCCGCGGAAGCGCTTGGCGAAGATCGTGCGGTGCGTGCGGGGCACGTTGTTCTGCATGACGCGCTGGTGCAGAATGACGAGGCGGGTGTCCGGGTTGAAGAAGTATTCCAGCTTGACGTCGCCGTCCCATTCCTCGTACCCGGTGTTGGGTTGCCGCCCGGTCCCCCGGCCCGCGTGCAGGGAACCGAAATCCTTGATCGTCCCGCCGAGCAGCAATCCCAGCCGGTTGTCGATCGTCAGATCGATCTCGAAGCGGGCGATATGCGATCGTTCCGTCGAGGAAAAGCGGTAAAAGAGGCGCCGTTCGAGGTTGACACCCTCGCCGTAGGTCGTCGGGCTTTTGGTGATGGCGTTGACCGTCCCGCCGATGGCGTCCGACCCGTACAGCACCGAGGTCGGTCCCTTGACGATCTCCAGCTTGAGAAGACTCTGGGGATCGACCGTGTTCCAGTACTGGTTGGGTCCCGGACGGAACACGGAATTGTTCAGCCGCACGCCGTCGATCATCATCAACGTCCGGAACCCCGTGAAGCCGCGGATGAACGGCGAACCCTGCCCGTGAGAGGTTTTCTGGACCATCACGGCCGGAACCTCCCGCAGCGCCTCCGGCGTCGTGCGGTAGGAGCGATCCCGAATGTCGCCCGCGCTGATCGTATGGGCCGTGAACGAAAGGTTGAACGGTCGTTCCTCCCGGCGGGTGGCGGTGATGACGACTTCCGGCAGGGTCGTCGTTTCCTCCTCTTGGGAGGTCTCGGCGGGCGGTTTCCGTGACGGCGGGGGGGACTGGTCCGGCGGCGATTGTGCCCGCGCCGCCCCCGTCATCGCGCACGCGACCCCCAGCACGACCATCCGCAATGCAGCCATGGGAAGGGTGCGTCCACCTTGGCGGGTCGCGCGGACGATCCGCACCGGGTCACGATCAAGGATCGATTCCGAACCGCTCACGATCGGCATCCGTCGGCTGGGATGACCATTCGACGCCGACCGCCGA
>CAZNQN010000114.1:0-7340 GCA_964574925.1 uncultured Phycisphaeraceae bacterium
GACGTTACACTTCCGGTCTTTCCCGGATCGCCGGCAGCGCTCCGGGGATCGCCGGGGCGCCGAGTCGCGCCCGTTTTCGGCGGACCGTTCGTGCCAAATGGTACGAACCTCCGCTGCCAATGCTGGGACGCACGATGCCCGAACGGAAACCGAACCGGGTGCCGATGGCCCGGTTCTACGCCATGGGGTTCGAGTTCGCGGCGGCGGTCGGTGGCATGACCTTTTTCGGGTACTATCTCGGCCGCCATTACGACTGGAACCCCTGGGGCACGCTGGTCGGGGCCGCACTGGGCCTGATCGGCGGGACGTACAACATCGTGCGGGAGGGACTCCAGGCCGCCCGCTCGGTCGATCAGGAATCCTCCCAACGGCGCGAGGAGCGTCGATGAGGCAGACCCGATCCTCCGCGGTCGGGGCGTACCTTCGCTTCGCCGGTCTGGCGATCGGCGTGAGCATGGGTCTGGTGGCCGCGGGCTACCCCGCCACGAATCGCTGGGGCGGCGCCGCATCCGTACCGAGCCTGTGGACCGGTTGCGGCGTGAGCCTGATCGGTTCCCTGATCGGGGCCATCCCGCCGGTGCTGTGGTCGGCCGCGCCGGACAAGGCGGTCGTCGGCTGGATGGCGGGCATGGCGCTGCGTTTGTTGGTGGTGTTGATCCTCGCCCTGGCGGTGGTGCTCGGCGGCTGGAGCGAGCGAGCCGCCTTTCTGATCTGGGTGGCGATCAGTTACGCGGTGCTGCTGGTGGTGGATACGGTTTACGGTGTGCGGACGTTGAGCCGCCGGGTGGAAACGAAACGGAACGAGGAATGAACACGGGCGTGACCTTGCTGGCGAGCGGCAGCCCGCTCGACCACGTGGTGCAACATCCGATCAAACAGGTGCCGGTGGATCTGGGACCGCTGACGCCGAACGGGGCGTTGACGGTGCTGAGCGACCACATCGTCATGATCATGCTGGGCGGCGTGCTGCTGGTACTGCTGCTGCCGCCGCTGGTGCGGAAACGGCGGGGGGACGGACCGATCGACTCCCTCATCCCGGCGGGGTTCGCCAATTGCATCGAGGCCGTCTGCCAGTATCTCCGCAAGGAAGTGGCCGAACCGGTCCTCCAGCATCACACGGACCGGTTCATCAAGTACATCTGGAGCGTGTTCTTCTTCATCCTGACGCTGAACCTGCTGGGGCTGCTGCCGCTGGGGGTGATCACGCCGATGACGATCGGCGAGCACATCGGAGGCACGGCCACCGGCAACATCTGGGTCACGGGCGCGCTGGCGTTTCTGACGCTGGTGATGATGGTGGCTAACGGTCTTCGGCTGGGAGGGAAGGAGTATCTCGCCCATTTCTGTCCGGGACCGCTGTGGCTGGCGCCGCTGCTGGTGATGGTGGAGATCATCGGCTTGTTCGCGAAGATCTTCGCCCTGGCGGTTCGACTGTTCGCGAACATGATCGCCGGGCACATCCTGCTGGCGGTGCTGCTGAGTTTCATCCTCGACGCGGGTAAGAGCATGGGCGCGGGCGGCGGGATCCTGGTGGCGATTCCGGTGGTTCTGGGCAGCGTGGCCATCAACCTGCTGGAGATTTTCGTGGCCTTTTTGCAGGCGTTTATCTTTACCTTCCTGACGGCGCTGTTTCTGGGGATGTCGGTGGTGTTTCACCACGACGAGCATCACGAGGAGGCGCACGCGAGAGGATAGCGCGTTGTCGATTCATTGTTGCGAACCGCCATGCCCGGACATGCACGGGGCACTCGGGCCGTGAGGCGTGACTGCGATGGCGGAAGGTTTTCGGCGGTCGGCCCCGTACGATCGCCAACAGGAACGAGGATGCACACGATGACGATGAGCAAGCGGATGTCCAAGCTGGCGTTGTGGATGATTGGAATCGGGGCGGTGCTGATCTTCGCCGACAGCGCCTGGGCACAGGAAGCCAAGCACGCGGCCGAACAGGCCACCTTCCTCACCACCGACGGCGCCCGGAAACTGGGCGGGGCGATCGGTGCGGGGCTGGTGGTGATGGGCGGCGGCGCCGGCATCGGCCGGATCGGCGGCAGCGCAGTCGAGTCGATGGCCCGTCAGCCGGAAGCGGCGGGCAGCATCACCACGGGCATGATCATCACCGCCGCCATGGTCGAAGGCGCCACGCTGTTCGCCGTGGTGGTCGGACTGCTGGCGGTCCTCGGATAGTACGTAAGACTCGAAACCGTCCCCCCGCGCCGCGGGGTGGGTGGAGTGCGGATCGGACAACCTCGAACACGGGGAGCATCGCGGATGAGGCAGCGAGTTCTTCTGGCGGGTATCGGCATGTTGGCGATGTCGTCGTCGCTGTGGGCGGCGGCGGAGGAACACGGCGGGGGGGGCGGACCGAGTCCGTTCGCCGGCGATTTCGGCAACGCCCTGTGGACGATCGTCGTGTTCCTGGTGGTGCTCGTGGTGCTGGGCAAGTTCGCCTGGGGTCCGATCCTCGGCGCCCTGCAACAGCGCGAGGCGTTCATCCGCGAATCCCTCGAAGAAGCGCAGAAGCAGCGGGAGGAAGCGGAGGCGCGGTTGCGGGAGTACACGGCCAAGATCGAAGCCGCCCGCGCCGAAGCGTCCGCCATCGTCGAGGAAGGTCGCCGCGACGCCGAAGCGCTGCGGGCGAAGATCCAGGCGGATGCCAAGGCCGAGGCGGACGCGATGCTCCAGCGGGCGAAGCGGGAGATCGCGCTGGCGACCGACTCGGCCGTCCATGAACTCTACGCCCTCGGCGCCAAGCTGGCGACGGGAGTGGCGTCGCGGATCATCCGCAAGGAACTCGACCCCGCGGATCACGAACGGCTGATCGCAGAGTCCATCGAGGAGCTTCGCGGCGCCGGTTCCGGGGGCAACGGGCGGGGGCATTCGGTGTGAGCGCGGGTGTGACGGAACAGGAAGTGGCTTTCGCCCGCGTCTATGCCGATGCGGTGCTGGAACTCGCCCAGCAGAGCGGGGACGTGGACGTCCTGTGGCACGAATTGCAGGAGATCGCCCGCCACGCCCAATCGGACGAGGACTTCGCGATGTTCCTCGCCAGCCCCATCGTGGACGGGGACGCCCGCCGCGACACGCTGGAAAAACTGTTCCGCGGCAAGTGCACCGACCTGCTGGTGGACACGCTCCAGGTGCTCAACCGCAAGGGGCGGCTGCATCTGGTGCCGGCCCTTGCGGAAGCGTATCGACGCGGGCGGGAAGAGCTGCTGGGACGGATCGAGGTGCGGGTGCGCAGCGCCGCGCCCCTGACCGAGTCGCACCGGCAGCAGCTTGCGGCGGTGATCCGGCAGCAGACGGGCAAGGAGCCGGACCTTCTGGAGACGGTCGATCCGTCGCTTCTGGGCGGGCTGGTGGTGCAGGTGGGCGACCGCAAGCTGGATGCCAGCATCGCCCGCAAGCTGGACCGCCTGAGTCGCCGATTGCGCGAGCGGGCCTCCCGCGAGTTGCACGGCGGACGAAGCTTCGTGGAGGCGGCGCCGGTGTGATACCGGAGTCTGGGATCGCGGCTCGTGCCCGCGGATGGGATGCGCGGGACGTCGCAACAGGGACGCCGAGCGGACCCGGCGGGTTCGCAACGTCGCGCGGGTTGAAGGACCGCGGCTCGGCGGTGGTGGTTCGGCGGAAGTTCGTCGTATGCGCAAGACATACGGGCGTGTGCCCGAGGGGACGTCGGCGCTTCGGCGCCGGGGTCGATCGAGCAACAAGGGAAACGGTTCGTCAGTCGCCGGGAAGAAAGACCATGAAGTTCAAAGTGGACGAGATTTCGTCGGTCATCACCGAAGAGATCCAGCAGTACCGCAGCGAGGTGGACATCGCCGAGGTGGGCAAGGTGCTGGAGGTCGGTGACGGCATCGCGCGGGTGTACGGCTTGCGGAACGCCATGGCCGAGGAGCAGGTCGAGTTCTCCAACGGGGCCATCGGGCAGGTGTTCAACCTGGAGGAGAACTCGGTCGGCGTGGTGATCCTGGGGGATTACCTGGGGATCAAGGAAGGTGACGAGGTCCGCCGGACGGGGCAACTGCTGAGCGTGCCCTGCGGCGAACAGCTCATCGGCCGGGTGATCGACCCGCTGGGGCGACCGCTGGACGGCAAGGGCGTGCTGGAGACGCCGCAGCGCCGCCCGCTGGAGTTCAAGGCGCCCGGCATCGCCCTGCGTCAACCGGTCAACGAACCGTTGCAGACGGGGATCAAGGCCATCGACAGCATGATCCCCATCGGACGGGGACAGCGGGAACTGATCATCGGCGACCGCAAGACGGGCAAGACGGCCATCGCCATCGACACGATCATCAACCAGAAGGGCGGCGACGTGATCTGCATCTACGTCGCGGTGGGGCAGAAGGAATCGACGGTCGCGGGGGTGGTCGAAAAGCTCCGCGAACACGGCGCGATGGATTACACGGTGGTGGTCAGCGCGTCGGCGTCGGACCCCGCGCCGCTGCAATACATCGCTCCGTACGCGGGGGCGGCGATGGCGGAATTCTTCATGTACAACCAGGGTCGGGCGACGCTGTGCATCTACGACGACCTGACCAAGCAGGCGCATGCCTACCGGCAACTCTCGCTGCTGCTGCGCCGCCCTCCGGGGCGGGAGGCCTATCCCGGCGACGTGTTCTATCTGCACTCGCGGCTACTGGAACGCAGTTGCAAGCTGCGCGATGAGTACGCGGTGGTGCCCAAGGACACGCCGGAGGATTGCACCGACCGTTCGGTCGCCAAGGTTCACCCCGAGGGGCTTTCGGCACCGGAGGAACACCGCCCCGACGACGTGCAGGGGCTGTATCACCGTCCGGAAGGGAAGGAGCGGGCGGAAGCGTGGCTGGCGTCGCTGCCGGACAAGGACAACTACCGCGTGCACCGGTTCCCCGATTCGGGCGGGTCGCTGACGGCGCTGCCCATCATCGAGACGCTGGAGGGCGAAGTGTCGGCGTACATCCCCACCAACGTGATCTCGATCACCGACGGGCAGATCTACCTGGAGCCGGACCTGTTCTTCGCAGGCGTTCGACCGGCGGTCAACGTCGGCATCAGCGTCTCCCGCGTGGGTGGCAACGCGCAGCGGAAGGCAATGAAGAAGATCGCCGGGTCGTTGCGGCTGGACCTGGCCGCCTATCGTGAGCTGGAGGCGTTCGCGCAGTTGGGGACGGACCTGGACGCGGCCACCCAGAAGCAACTCGACCGCGGCAAGCGGATGGTGGAACTACTCAAGCAACCGCAGTACGACCCGTACAGTTTCCCCGACCAGGTGGTGAGCATTTTCGCGGGCACCCAGGGGCACCTGGACGATGTGCCCGTCAATCGCGTGCTGGAGTTCGAAAAGACGCTGCTCGCCCATGTGCACGGCGAGTTCCCGGAAATCCTGGAGGAATTGAACCGCACGGGCGAACTGTCGGACGAGCTGGCCGGAAAACTGACGGAGGTGATCCGCAACGTCAAGACCCGCTTCCTCGGCGAGCCGGAGGAAGCGAAGGAGGCGTGAGCCGCGCAGGCGGCGGTTTTGACGATAAAAAGGCCGCATTGAGACGCGCCGGATAAGGCGGGCGTCCGGGGGAAAGACGACACGAGATGGCGAACAAACGGGTCATCATCAAACGTCGCAAGTCGGTGCGCAACATCCGCAAGATCACGCGGACCATGCAACTGATCGCCACCGCCCGTTTCCAGGCGGCGCTCAATCGCGCGCTGGCGACCAAGCCCTACACGGAGAAGCTCGCCCATCTGGTGGAGGACATCTCCGCCGGTGCCGGGTCGGTCGAACATCCGCTGATGACCGCTCGCGAGGGGGCGCGGCGGTCGGTGCTGCTGACGATCACCAGCAACCGCGGTCTGTGCGGCGGATACAACGCCCACGTGCTGCGGACGGCCATCGAGCACCTGGACCGCCTGCGCGACGCCGGCACCCCGTCGGAAACCCTCATGGTAGGCAAGAAGGGCAACAACTATTTCAAGTTCCTGCGGCGGGAGGTGGCGCAGGCGATCACCGACATCGGCGACAAGCCTCGCTTCGAGCAGATCGAACCGATCGCCAACCGGCTGATGCAGCGGTTCGAGCGGGGCGAGATCGCCTCCGCGCATGTGGCGTACATGAAGTACTTCTCCGCCGGAAAACAGAGTCCGGTGGTGATGCAACTGCTGCCGCTGACACAGGATGCGCCGGCTTCGAAGAAGGAGCAGATTGCGCAGGGCGGGCGGCGGATCGAGTTCGAGTTCTCGCCGGACCCCCAAGCACTGCTCAACGAACTATTGCCGGCGACGGTGCGCATCCGGTTGTTCCAGTGTTTCACGGACGCCGCCGTCTGCGAGCAGATCGCCCGCATGGTGGCGATGAAGGCAGCCACCGACGCCGCCGGCGAGATGATCAAGCTGCTGACGCGGCAATACAACCGCGCCCGCCAGACGCAGATCACGATGGAACTGCTGGATATCGTCGGGGGAGCGAACGCACTGGCGTGAGAATGAAGAACGGCGAACAGCGAATGATGAATGAGACACGGATGACAAGGACGTCTCGAAGCAATCATGGGGAGGATGTTTCCGTGCTATGTGCCATTCGCTGTTCGAGATTCGCCCTTGGTTGATGGCACGATAGAAGGAACAGGACGATGGTGACACAAAACACCGGCAAAGTGATCCAGGTCATCGGGTCCACCCTGGACGCGCAGTTTCCCGAGGACCGGCTTCCCAACATCTACAATGCCCTCCGCGTCGACGTGGAGCGCCCCGTGAAGGGTTTCACCACGCGCGAGACGCTCTGGTGCGAGGTGGCGCAGCACCTCGGCGGCGGGCGCGTGCGGGCCGTCGCCCTGGGCGCCACCAACGGGCTTCAGCGCGGGGCCGAGATCATCGACACCGGAGCCCCGGTCAGCGTCCCCGTCGGCAATGAGACCCTCGGCCGCGTCTTCAACCTCGTGGGCGAAACCATCGACGGCCGCGGCGACATCGACGTCAAGGAACGCCGCCCCATCCACAAGGAACCGCCGGAGTTCCAGGAGCTGACCTCGAAGACGGAGATGTTCGAGACGGGCATCAAGGTGATCGACCTGCTGTGCCCGCTGGTCCGCGGCGGAAAGGCCGGTCTGTTCGGCGGCGCCGGCGTCGGGAAGACGGTCATCATCCAGGAACTCATCGCCCGCCTCGCCCGCTTTCACAGCGGCTTTTCCTGCTTCGCCGGCGTCGGCGAACGGACCCGCGAGGGCAACGATCTGTGGCTGGAAATGCAGGAGGCCAAGATCGGCGACACCGGAAAGAGCGTCATCGACCAGACGGTGATGGTCTTCGGGCAGATGAACGAACCGCCGGGAGCGCGTCTGCGGGTGGCGCTGTCGGCGCTAACC